>NZ_CP058306.1:3300000-3549933 GCF_013389595.1 Flavobacterium sp. I3-2 | reverse complement strand
TAGGAGAGGTGCCAGAGCGGTAATGGAGCAGATTGCTAATCTGTCGACCTTTACGGGTCGCCAGGGTTCGAGTCCCTGTCTCTCCGCAACAGATAACCGAATCGGGGTGTAGCGTAGCCCGGTTATCGCGCCTGCTTTGGGAGCAGGAGGTCGCAGGTTCGAATCCTGCCACCCCGACAAAATAACTTAAGTGTTAGGTTAGGTCCAATAGCTCAGCTGGATAGAGCAACTGCCTTCTAAGCAGTAGGTCTCAGGTTCGAATCCTGATTGGATCACAAATTATTTATTGTAATTAGGAGAGGTGCCAGAGCGGTAATGGAGCAGATTGCTAATCTGTCGACCTTTACGGGTCGCCAGGGTTCGAGTCCCTGTCTCTCCGCAACAGATAACCGAATCGGGGTGTAGCGTAGCCCGGTTATCGCGCCTGCTTTGGGAGCAGGAGGTCGCAGGTTCGAATCCTGCCACCCCGACAAAATAACTTAAGTGTTAGGTTAGGTCCAATAGCTCAGCTGGATAGAGCAACTGCCTTCTAAGCAGTAGGTCTCAGGTTCGAATCCTGATTGGATCACAAATTATTTATTGTAATTAGGAGAGGTGCCAGAGCGGTAATGGAGCAGATTGCTAATCTGTCGACCTTTACGGGTCGCCAGGGTTCGAGTCCCTGTCTCTCCGCAACAGATAACCGAATCGGGGTGTAGCGTAGCCCGGTTATCGCGCCTGCTTTGGGAGCAGGAGGTCGCAGGTTCGAATCCTGCCACCCCGACTTGACGGGACAAAGTAGAAAAATCTACTTTTGTCTCGTTTTTTTTTGCATATAACTTTTTGTTTATCAGGTTGATATGTTGTATAAAATCATTGCGCCGAGCGGTTCGAACTTGGCTTTCTGAAAAAATGATTTTTTCAGGGTAAATTGAACCAATATCTTTTGATATCTCTGCAAGTTCTCCCTTCATTACATTTTTCTCTATCTCAATTATCTTGTTAATTCCTTGTTTTATAAGGTCTTGAATGTTATCTGAATCATAATTAACTCTATTTAGCTTTGCTTCCAGAGCAGAAATCTTTGAACTATAGACTGATTTCATTTCTCTATAGTCTTCAGCTTCAATCTGACGAGTAGCAAGCAGGTCTCGCGTGTGAGATAATCGATCTTCATAATCTTTAATTTCTGCCAAAATCTCCTTTTTTTCTGATTGTACTTCTAGTGTTCCACCTAGGTAGTCTTTCGAAATGGTTTCTTCATAGAAAGATACATTTTGGATTTTAGGAAGAAATTCAATTAAGTCTTCTACAATAGCCGCGTTGACTTTTTCAGCATTCACACGATGCGTACATCCTCCGATACAATGGTAATATGCATAGTAACGGCTTCTACCTTTTGATTTACTTCCAGTCAATAACTTACTGCATTCGGGGCAAACCAAATATCCTCTAACCGGAAACTCATCAATGGTTTTTATCTTGGGGCGATAGTTTCGTCCGCGTCCATCTAATACGTCCTGTACTTCATAGTAGAGCGATTCAGATATGATCCCCTCGTGTTGCCCATCAACGAAACGGCTTTCTTCGTCTTTGAACTGGGGAACGAATATTTTACCACAATACAACGGATTTCGTATAACCTGCCAAAAAGCATTCTTGCTACATTTCAATCCCTTTTCTTTCGCTTGCTTAAACACCTGCTCAGTATTGAAAATACCTTTCGCAATTTCTTTAAATGCGTACCTTAAAACGGAAGCGTCAGGCTCTTTCGGTGCAATAAATTTCTTTCCATTTTCGGAAGTTTTATTTTCATATGCTACAGGGGCTAATCCCATATAGCGACCCTCTTTCTTCGCTCGGCGCATGCCGTAAAATACATTCAATGCACGACGGTCATTTTCTACTTCTGGAGCCGCAAGATAAAATGCCAGCATCATTTTATTTTCAGGGATAGACAGGTCAAGTGGTTGCTCTATCGCCTGCGGTTCTACGCCCAACCCACGAAGAATGTTAATCATTTGATAGGCATCACCAGCATTTCTGCTGAAACGGTCCCATTTCGTGAAAAGGATAAGGTTTACATTATTCTTTTTCTTTTTCAATGTTGTGATAAGGCTTTTCCATTGCGGTCTGTTGAATGTTTTTGCTGAGTGATCTTCATAAATAACATCCCTTATCTCAATTGACTGATTAAGACAATATTTACGTAGCATCTCTTCCTGATTTCTTTGGGAATAACCTTTATCAGCTTGTTCGTCTGTACTAACTCGTATGTATATGTCTGCTATATAACCCATTTCTTTAAATATAAAATTGCACAAAATATGACCTAGGAGTTACCCGATAAAAAACTGCGTTGCAAAGCATTAAACAGTATCTTTCGTATATAGTAGCACTCTTTGGCTTTTATTGGTACTAATTTACTAAATCAATAGCATCTAATCCCTTATTTTTCAGGAATATTGGTATAAAATAGTCGTTTTATTTAAAAATGATTTTCAGGATTGTCAGCGATAAATCTCCTGCAATCCTGTACGGAATAAGCCAAAAAAAATGCCCAAATTGGGCATTTTTGATAAGTGTTTTTTCTACAGTAATTTTTATAGTTGGGATAATCAGATATAACTATAACCTAGTTTAACAGCGGTGCAGAATTTTGATTTTGAAAACGATATCCCATCGAATAGCAACTTTTCTGGAAAGATCAGGTTTAAAAATCCCCTGAAGTCTTCACTGTTGCTTTGTTGCAAAACCTTATCGAGCTTGAGAAATTCTGCGATGTCATTTTTCAATAGCTCGTCTATATCTGGTATTCGCCCACAAACTTCCTGAAACTTTTTATTTAGCTGGTCAATAGACGTACTGTATTGGTTCTTTATCTCATGATATTCCGAAGCGTCTATCTTGTCAGTGGCCAACAAATCCCTAATATGCGATATCCTGTTTGCTAAATCCTTAAGTTGTACAGAAATCTGTTTTTTTGAAGTTTGAATATCCTTGGTCTGTTCTAAATAGCTCTCTAATAAAATATCTTTATAGACTTCTATTACTTCTTTTGAAGGTGCATAGCGTCTTAGCTCATTTTTAAATAATTCAGTTAACTCTTCTGCACCGATTCGCAAAGAACATCCCTTATAGCAATGATAATAATTGTAATATTTGTTTCTACCTTTGGAACGACTTGCTGTTAATAATTTTCCACATTCTGGACAGATCAGAAATCCTCGTAATGGAAATTCATCACGAGTTTCAATCTTTAAGCGGTATTTTCTGCCTCTGCCATCCAAAACGTCTTGCACTTGTTCAAATAGTTCTTCACTTAATATCGCTTCATGTTGCCCTTGTACAAAATAGCTCTCTTCATCTTTAAATGTCGGTATAAAGATTTTTCCGCAATAAAGTGGATTTCTTATTACTTGCCAAAAAGCGTTCTTGCTGCATTTCAGACCTTTTTCCTTTGCTTTCTTCCAAATTTGCTCGGTGTTGTATGTTCCCTTTGCTAATTGCTCAAACGACCACCGCAAGGTGGAAGCATCTGGTTCCTTTGGTGTAATGTATTTAGTTCCGGCCTCATCAATTTTGTTCTTATAACCAACCGGAGCCAACCCCATATACCTTCCTTCTTTCTTCGCCCGTCGCATACCATAAAATACGTTTAATGCCCGCCTGTCATTTTCAACTTCTGGAGCTGCAAGGTAAAATGCGAGCATCATTTTGTTTTCTGGTATTGATAGATCCAATGGTTGCTCAATTGCCTGTGGTTCTACATTGAGATCTCGGAGTTGATTTATCATTTGGTAAGCATCACCGGCATTTCGGCTAAAACGGTCCCATTTTGTGAAAAGGATAAAATCAACGCTGTTCTTTTTCTTTTTGAGGTTCGTGATTAACTTTTTCCATTCTGGCCTATTGAAGGTCTTTGCAGAATGATCTTCGTATATAACATTGCGAATTGATATAGAATAATTCTCACAATATTTGCGTAACATTTCTTCCTGATTGCGCTGCGAATAACCTTTATCAGCTTGCTCATCTGTGCTTACACGTACATATAGATCTGCAATGGGGTCTCTTCCTGCTTTCATTTTTCCAGATATTTTTTTACAGTGATGCGTGCCAGCTTTTTTAAAAAGTCAAGCATTTTGGAGGCATCTTCGTTTGACATTTCAGTTTTATCACCTTTCATAATTTTTCTCAATTTCTCTGCTGTCATTCTAGTTTTCTGCAAATTTTCTTTCATATCAAATCCATTTAGAACATTAATAGAATCTGAAATTATCAATGTTTGTAAGATGAAGGTTTAACAATGTTCTGTTTGTCGCCTAGAGGCAGTATTTGACTAAATGCAACCACAATTATTTTAGCTACAGACTAGGTTGCATAGTCGTATTATTAAAAAGTATTTAAAATTCAGCCTAGATGGCTGCATGCTTTGTTACCACATCAGGCCATTACCCAATGCCATTTTCACCGCCTTCCACATAGTTTTTTATTCAAGAACCGGTATGCTGTTTTTGTTCCATTTCAAGAGCAAAGGTATTTCAGTGTTCTTAACGCAACAGCAAGGTCATGCCCTCCGGGTTTGCAAAATAATCTCCACCCAAGGGTAGTATTTTTTTGCAAAACCTTGCTGTTGCTAAACACTAACCTTTTATGCTCGTGAAACGATACAAAGCATACTCCGGCTCTTTACACGAATAAAAAAAATGTCAGAATTGAAAATTATCAGCATTAGAAATGGAAAAAGTGAAACGAAAACAAGCACCTCCTCTCATTGCCGAATAAATCAAATCAAAAAAAAATCAAACAGGAATTTAACAACGTAAAAATCGAAAATCATGAACATCACAGGAAGACTGACAAGAGATGCGGAAGTACGCACAACGTCACAGGACAAACAAGTAGTAAACTTTTCAGTAGCAACAAACGACAGCTACAAAAACAAGCAGGGCGAACGCATAGAAGAAACAACCTATTTCGACTGCTCGTACTGGATAACTCCCAACGTAGCCAGACTACTCACAAAAGGCACATTGGTAGAACTGAGAGGCAGAGTAAGTACAAGAGCGTGGACAGGAAATGACGGAGAGCCAAAAGCAGGACTGAATTTTCATACCTCGCAAATCAAACTGCACGGAGGTAGCAGGAAAACAGAAACCGCACAGGCTACTGACAATAACAACAAAGGCAAGGCTAAAGCGGAGCAAACCGAAGATGACCTACCATTTTAACAGCTATCAAATATTCATTTTTCAAACTTTTAAAATTTCAACAACATGGCACATAATATCAATTTCAACAGCAGAACAGGACGTTACTCATTTTTTAGTGTAAAGGAAAAAGCGTGGCACGGTTTGGGGCAAATCGTACAGGATTACCCAACAAGCGAACAAGCAATCAGACACGCAGGGTTAGATTATGAAGTGGTAAAATCTCCACTCTTTACAAAAAGCTCAGGCATTATAGAAACTGCTAACGGTATCGAGATTGGAAATAGCGAACTGGAAGTACCTAGTTATTTCGCCAACATACGCACCGATAACAATGCAGTTTTGGGTGTGGTCGGTAAAGACTATCATATCGTACAAAACAGGGATGCTTTTTCATTCTTTGACAGTATTGTAGGCGGTACGGACGGCATTTTATACGAAACAGCAGGAGCTTTGGGTAATGGGGAACGCATTTTTATTACCGCCAAATTACCGAGTTATATCCGTGTGGGCAATGGCGATGATGTGACAGAAAAATACATCTTCCTTACGACTTCGCATGACGGTAGCGGTAGTATTACAGCCGCTTTTACACCTATCCGTATCGTTTGCCAAAATACCTTAAATGCTTCTTTGCGTAATATGAGCAATGTTGTACGCATTAAGCACACCGCAGGAGCAAAACAACGTTTGGACAACGCACATAAAGTTATGGGAATTGCTAACCAGTTCAGTCACCAATTAGAAGGGATTTTCAATGAGTGGACGAAAGTAAAAGTTTCAGACCAAGAAGTTAAAAAGCTAATCCAACTGGCACTTTGCCCAAATAAGGAAACATTGGAACTGCTAAAAAAAGGTGCGGAAGATGAAGTTTCCACAGTATTCAAAAACGTGGTTGAAGATGCTTTTGCATATGCAATGGTAAGCGATACCCAACAGATGGACACCACCAAAGGTACATTGTTCGGAGCATACAATGCGGTGACAGGCTACTATCAGAACGTAAGAAATTACAAAGACGACGAAGCCAAATTGCAGAGTATTGTAATGGGCGGTACTGCTCAACTCAAATCACAGAAAGCATTTGAATTATGTACCTCTTTTCAGAAAGTCGGTGCAGACGTTTTCCAACTCAATTAATTAAACCACAGGCTACCGCCTTGCAAACGGCAGTAGCCTTAAAAACTAAATATTATGGCGAATTGTTGCAGTAATACGGTTGTATTCGAGGGAAAACCCGAAGCAATCTAGACAGATACAACAACTTTTCCAAACCCTAAAAGAAAAGGAAGAACAAGCCGAAGAAGGGCAATTGCCCGACTTTTCAGACAGTACAAACGGTGGGTATTTCTTCAATATCTATTGGAACGAGGGCGATGAAGGAAATTTTCAGTACGAAACAAAATGGTCGCCAAACTCCGAGATACTGCGGAGCATAGCAGACCAATACCAAGTTGATTTTGTACAGGATTATGAGGAAATAAGCAACGGAATATATGGCAGGGCAACTTATCAAAACGGCATATTGGACGATGTATGTTTGAGCGATGAAGATTTGGAAACCTACGAATTTGACGAAGATACAGACACCTACCATTTTGAGGGGGAAACTTATGAAAGTGATAGCGAAATACTGGAAACGCTTTTGGAACGCAAATTATCATTGCTATGAAAGTAATGGATTTAAACGGATGCTCTATCGAAGTCACTGACCTTGATGAAGCCATAAAGATTAGTAAACGGTTCACTGGTTACAGGCACGAGGACGAAAGTTTTTCCGAGTTCGACAAAAGACAGAACGCCTACTGGACGGATATGTACAATAAACTGACAGCAAAGAAAAAACGATTAGAGGACAAACAAAAAAATTAGAACGATGAACACAAATTTTTTCAATCAGATACAGCAGTTGGACTTTACAGGAGTATTGCAACTGAACATTTCAAAGGGAGCAGAAACCAAGCTAATCGTATCGGTTATGCTCAATAACGAACAATGTGGAGATAATGCCAAAAACCTTATTCCGCCCCTTACACTCAACGCTACTGCACAGGAATTTGACGAGGAATTTTTTGAGCAGATAACCGTACCAGTACAAACCGTTTCGGGTTTGATGGTGGATATGGAAAAGTTTCTAAAACAAATGGAGGAAGTCAAAAAACAATCGGCAATGGAAAAGGAAAAAGCCGATAAGGAGAAGAAAGAAAAGGAAGCCAGGGACAAGAAGTATAAAGAAGCTATGGCAAAGGCAGACGAACTGGAAAAAGAGGGCAAATTCCGTGAAGCGTGGATGAAAGTGCCGAACCCTGCCGATTTTCCCGACTATGCAGAAGCCATACGCAAACGCAAAACTTCACTATCGGACAAATTTGCCACACCGAGCCTTTTCGGCACTACGGAAGAAGCAACACCCGAACCGATACAATCGGCAGAAGTTACAGACGATTACCCCATAGATGAAGCAGGAGAAGAAGAATAAAAGTACTAACCCAAAAATCAAATGCTATGTTATTAGCAACGCAATTACAACGAGTTTTCATACTGAATGATAAGGGGCAGGAAATCAAACTCAACGACCCCGAACCGCAATGGAGTGTACAGGCAGTAATGAATTTTTATTCCAATACATACCCCATTCTGACCACCGCAAAAGTATCAGCACCACAGATTAAAGATGATACAATACAGTACCGCTTTGAAAGTGCTATGGGAACAAAAGGTTAAACCAAAACAGTAAAACAATGACTTATGCAACGACATACCGTATCGGGAACATTCCAAATGCCCCAAGAACCCAAGCAAAAGAAATTGCACCGTCAGTTAAGCGAGTTCGCCAACTGGATGCAACGACCGAAAGACGCAAACGAAATCCAAAAGGACAAACAGCAGTCCGTACCAGTAGCCATGTTGCCAATGGTTTTTTAAGGACTTCGTTTCTTCCAAGACTGAACGAAACAGAAACTGTACAGGCTTGCAGGGATAATGCCAAAATGGAAAGGGATTTTTATCGCTCCCTTTCTCAATTGGTAGAGCATTACGGTATCATTCCGAAACCAACGCAATCTTATGGCTATCCCTACAATATTGCATTGGCTTTAAAAGATACCGAAGAACAGCTAAAACTTAAAGCCAGTGATTGGGAAGAAATCAGACTGATACAGGATAGTAAGAAAGTATTTTTTACAAGTGAGGAAAGATATGATACTGGTGCAACCCTGTATTACATTCCCGTAGTACCCCTATTTCGTTGGTTGAAAGACCCAAAGCGAAAACATACCGCTCAACTGCTTTTGTCGGTTTGCAGTTATTTGTACCACATTGCCGATATACCATATTACAGACAACAAAGCAGTTATCTGTACTGGATGTATGAAATGCACAAAGATTGGGTAGCCGAGGATGAT
This sequence comes from Flavobacterium sp. I3-2, assembly GCF_013389595.1. Taxonomy (NCBI): domain Bacteria; kingdom Pseudomonadati; phylum Bacteroidota; class Flavobacteriia; order Flavobacteriales; family Flavobacteriaceae; genus Flavobacterium; species Flavobacterium sp. I3-2. The sequence goes on along the minus strand of NZ_CP058306.1, from coordinate 3,541,337 downwards.
TACGGAGAAGATACAGAAGCCTGTCTCCGTGAATTTGCACAAGCAGAATGGATTGGCGACCGTATGGAACAGAAGATTTACAACGAAGCCAATTTAAGGTTCTTTAAAGAACGTTTAAACCGTTTTAAATCGAAAGATAGAATTGATGCTGATTGCTATAAAGTAGCACAGGAAGCCTATGCCATTTACCAGCAATACCCTAATGCTAACGTATTCCGCAATGCCCGATCCAATGGCGAAGCCAACGAAGAAGATATGGAAAATATCATTTCAATGCAGAAGTATGTTTCATTCTGTGCAGATGGTACAGGCTGGCTAATGGATAATATAGTAGAATCCGTAAACAACGAATTACAGGAATACGGACAGATGGAAGAACCCATTATTATCAAACGGTTTGACGGAAGTGATATAACCGCCAATACATTGGAGTTTGAAAACCGTTTGTTGCCGATGATAAACGAATTGACCTACATTTTGAATAATTTTTAAAACAAAAGCTATGAACGATATAACACAGGATTTCGGAACACTGTACTATCCAAAATCGGCATTGGTATTTTATCAGACTACTGGAAAGGGTAACGATACTTATGTAGAGCATTTTGATATGGATAAAAACGGTATGCCCATTAATGCACACCCTCTGACCGTAAAAGAAGCTAACCAACTGGCAAAGGCTTTGAAAACTGCCAAAGAGGAAAAAGAACTGTTATTGAAACCGCAGGGAATATTAAGCAATGAGGTCTTATACTTTGAGCCGACAGGAAACAAAGTGGTTTGGTTTACCAAAGCCACACAAAGGGAAAAGTATTTTACCGAAAGTCTTGGCATACCTAAAGGCAAAGCCAATGTACCGCCTATGTTGTGGGTAGCAAACCGAAACGGTTTAGCCGTTTTTGCCTTACCAAATGGCAGAAGACCTACCATAAAAACAAAGCTGTACAATGCTCCCTTTTTTAACGTGTATGAGGATGGCAATGTATGTATGGGTACAGTTGATGTACGCATAAAGAAAACCGCTTCATTGGAAGAATTTACAAACAAATGGGAAAACTTTTTCTTTGACAGCTATTTCAGTCATTTAATGCACGGTCATAACCCGATAAAGGGAAATTGCGTAAGCCTTTGGGAGAATTTAATCGCCACAGGCGAAGCCTTTCCAATGGAAGTATTGACAAAAAGTAACCTAACCTTAAAAGACATATTGCGATGAATACCGAAAAAATAAAAGTCCATTTTACGGACAATAGCTTAATTAACGCTACCAATCCCATATCGGTAAACCTTATCGGTGCAGGTGGCACAGGCTCAAAGGTTTTGACCGCCTTAATGGAAATGAACCACAGTTTAATTGCGTTAGGACACGCAGGATTGTCTGTTCGCCTTTGGGATGATGATGTTATTACAGAAGCTAATTTGGGTAGACAGCGTTTTGCAGAGTGTGAGGTCGGGCTATATAAATCCGTTGCTCTCATCAATCGAGCCAACCGCTTTACAGGTACAAACTGGAAAGCTGAAACGCAGAGGTTTGAAAAGGACAGTTTCGGAAAAGTTCCCGAAAACGTACTGGCTACAATCTTTATTACCTGTGTAGATAGTGTAAAAGCAAGATTTAGTATTGCCGAAATATTTAAAGCATTGGATAACGGAAAGTATTACCACCATAAACCAAAGTATTGGTTGGATTATGGAAACAGCCAATATACAGGACAGGTATTATTATCAACCATTGGAGAGATAAAACAACCTAATTCCGACAGATACGAAATAGTATCTAATCTTCCAATGATCACAGATGAATTTGGTGATTTGCTGAAGCAGTCCGAACAGGAAGACGACACACCAAGTTGTAGTATAGCTGAAGCATTGGAAAAACAGGATTTGTATATCAATTCGTCATTGGCTCAAATGGGTAGTTCTTTGTTATGGGGTCTATTTCGCCACGGATTGATAGAATACAGAGGCTTTTTTCTCAATTTGAAAGATTTTCGTTCACAACCTATTGCAGTCGCCCGATAGCCGGAATCGGGCGGCAAAAAGACACTCCCTCCCAAAGGTCGGGGCAGTCTTTTTGCATCTAAGCGGACCAACCACTTTGCCAAAATGTAAGGCTACGCACCGTCCTCACTTCACATTTCATCAAACAGGTTGCGATCTGTTTTTGCAGGGATATTCGGTATCCCTTTCGTTGTTTTAGCTAACTTCTTTTCTTTCCACATCTGCGACCAAAGAAAAGAAGCAAAAGAACGTCGCACTATTATTAAACATTTTCATTTATGTCTATCTATCGATAAGTTTATTTATTATAAATTTGATAACTTGTGAACTTAAATAATTTATTCATAACTTATTTAAGTTATTGAATTTTAATCAGCTTAATTACGCTTTTAATGAATTTAGTAGATATATCAACCTTAAATGTCGAGGTTGAATTAGATGTATTGAAACGTGACACTCAACGTAATAGTCTTTTTCTTTATCAGCATAAAGGTGTGTTTTTTGCTGACAATACACGTATTGGAAATAATAACCAAGAAGAAGCAATAACCAAATTTACAAATGTATTAATTAGGGCTAAAGATGATAATACCGCTTTAGTTTTGTCACCAGAGTACTCCTGTCCCAAAAGAGTGATAGAAGAGGTAATTTTAAATGGGAATATATATCCTCCTCAAGGGAAAATATGGGTTTTAGGAGGTGAATCTTTAAGTAAGGTAGAATTAACCGCTTTGAAGGGATTAAATAATGATAATCATTACATATATTTTGAAGATTGTTATACAAATTCAGATAAAAATTATGTAGATCCTTTGTATTACATTTTTAGAGGTATCCATGAAGGTGTTGAGAAACTGATTATTCTAATCCAGTTCAAAAGTCGACATATGGGAGGTTTGCGTTCTAGTCAGTTAGAAGCAGAAAATCTTATTGAAGGAGAAAATGTATATATCATTAAAAATAATCATAATTCAATCCGCTTGATGTCCTTTATATGTTCACAGGCAATAAATTTTGATGCATCTTATAAAGAACAATTAATAAATCATCATAGCTGGACGGATTCGCCATTTTTGGTGCTAAATTTACAGTATAATCCAAATCCATCTCATATTGATTTTATAGCCTTTAAAAAATTTGTTTTAGAGAAGGAGAAAAGAGAATTAATTACTTTAAATTGGGGTATTGAAACAACTTTTATAAATGGTAATAATTTGTATAATGAAACGAATACACCTAGAAGTGCAATTTATTTCAGAACAACTGATGATGATTTAGATTTCAGGACAGTCAATATTGAAGAAAATCACAAAAAAGGGTTATACTTTTTGCAAATTCTTCGAACTAAAAGAGTTTATTTTTTAAACGGAAATGTTGAACTTTTTAAAATTTACAATAAACCTGTTAGTATAGATGACGGACAAGATGTACAACAACGTAGAGAAGGACCAACTATCGGTAATATATTTATTTTTAACGAAGACTTGAACTTATCAGAAATAAATCAAATTGAAGACAATCATATTAATTTTCTAATAGAGAGAGGAATTCAAAATTCTTTTTTGCTTAATACAGATACGTCGATAATAGATAAAGAGAGATTGATAAATATATCTACAGGTAAAGTGAAAAGCAAAGTGAAAGACAATTGGTCAGATGTAATTCATTTAAATAGCTTTATTTTAAATGAATCTGACGAATGTAATAATAGGCTTACTTATATAGAAGATCGATATCCGTCAAGTGAACAAGTAAGAATGATAAATTGCTCTAATATCTTTGAATTAGATCAAAATATAATTCCTACTGCATCACATTACCCTCACAGTATAAAGCATTTAGAAAATAAAAATATTTCCCTAGCTTATGCAGATAACGCTCAAGTTTTTAATTATAAATACAATTTGGTAAGTGATAACAGAACTATTGAAAAGGCCACCGTTTGTTATGTTGGAAGTGCCGTTAGTCCTCGCGAAGTAAATAAAGTTTATGATGCATTACAAAACTTATTCGATGAAGAGTCTCCTGGCAAGTATACAATCGTCGTTTTTTATAAACAAGGTAATACAATTTTAAATAAGTCAAATCCTGAAGCAGGAAGTATTACGGAAACGCCAAACAGTAATAATTCTATTTCATAAAATTTATGATGAATACTCAACAACTTTTAGATCAATCTAGAAAACTTTTTAATGGGTTTTCTGAAGTAGATAGTAACTTATATAAAGGGAATTTATCAATTGATGATAAAATAGCAGGAATATATTACTTGAATTTCAATCAAGAAATTTCTGAAGAAGAATTTGATCAGCTACAGTATAAATATTTAGCAGAAGAGTTTTACAATCAAGATGAAGCACTTCAATGGAATATTTATTTATTATTTATCAATAGCAATATTTCAGATAGTTTAAAAATAAGAATTCTTAAAGATGACAAATATGCCCGAAAATTAATATTTAGTGATAAAGAATTTCTGGATTATTTTGAGTTAGAGAAATCTGAAAAATCAGAATTGCCTGATATTGTTGCTACATGGAAGGACGAACTAAATAAAGTCGGTTTACAAGAAATATATAGTCAAGCATCTTATGATGGTATCGTTAGAAATTTTCTTAACAATACTATACCCAATATTGTAGAAAAGAAAGATAAAAACTTAGATGATGTTCCTGTTATTGAAAATATAAGTTCTATAAGTTTAAAAGATACTTACAGACCATATCCAAAGCTAAGAGACTTTAATTTTGGTTCTGTAAACTTATTTACAGGTTCGAATGGTGTCGGCAAAACAAGTCTATTAGAATCGATAGAATTAATTCTTACTGGAAGAACACAGAGAAATCAAGATAAAACTGAGGACTCAAACTCTATATCGGCTATTTTGAATGAAAATTTAAATGAGACTTATACACACAATAATAGATTATATAAAGAGAGAGGATCTAAATGGTATAACAGAAGAATTTCTGAACAAGGAAACCAAACTTTTAAATCTTTTAATCAATTTAATTTTTTTAATACTGATGCGGCACATCAATTTTCAAATTCAGAAGAAAGAGATGTGATAAATGATTCTCTAAAGCAAATAATATTGGGAGAGGAATACACAACTTTAAAAGATAAAATTCAAAAAATTCAAACTAGATTAAAACCTGAATTAAATAAGACATCAAGATCTATTAAAGAAAAGAACGAGGAGTTTAAAAAAAATTCTGATCGAATAAATGAATTAAGGAGCAATAACAGCTTCGAGGAGGTAAAAGATAATATCAAGTTTAATATTAGCAATCTAAATTACAGAACATCTATTGAAGAGTCTAAATTTTCTGTGACTAATTTATTTATTAACGAAATAAAAAATGAAATAGATTTTATTTTACCAAACAAGTGGCTAACAAATTACAAAAAATTCCTAAGCGTCAAAGAGAACATTTTGACACGAAATAAGCTAGTTGCTGAGGCAAAAGAATCTTACTATGAAAATATTCAAAATTCAAATAAAAGCATTCAAAATAGACTGCAAATAGATGACGTTCTTAGCAAAGCGAATAACTTTTTGAAATACTCTGAAATTGAAGATAATTTTAGAATTGAGTTATTAGAAATCAACAGTAAAAAAAATGATACTCAGCTTTCAATTATAAAAAAGCTTATCGACTTAAATAATTTACAATTAGATATTCTAAAATTAGCAGAAGATTACAAAACCTTGCCTGAAGCTATTTCGTCGAAAGAGTTGATATTAAGTACTAAAGCAAGTTCTCTTAAAGATTTGAAAAATGATGTTCATGTATTACAAGAGAATTTGTCTCAAAATGAGAAATTAATCAATGAGCTCAAACAATTAGGGAAAAAGATATTGAATCAGAATTCTCATTCCAATAGCTGTCCACTTTGTGAGCAACAAATTTCACATTCTAACCTTTTACAAAAACTTGAATCTGAATTTAGAAATGATACTGTAAAAAAAGCCATCAATGATAAGAATGTGTTAATTGACACCTTAGCTTTAGAAGTTGCATTTTTAGAAAAAGAATTAAGTGACTTAAAACATTATGATGTTGTTGTATCAAATTATTTAAGTACGAATGAAGTTATAAGTTTGGATCAAATAGATAAAAATATCCAGGATACGATAAATAAAGAGAAAGAGATCTTGATTGAAAAGGAATCCTATGATAGATTATTTTTTCGATTAGGAACAATTAGTGGGTCAATATCTGAATATTCAAAATTAAAATCTGAACTATTATCGAAGTTTCCAAATCAAGATATTTGCAATGAACAAATATTAAGAAAGATCATTGTTGAGCTAAAGAATCAATTAGCAACATACACAACTGACATAGAAAATTTAAAGTTCACAAATAATAAAATTATTAGTGAACTAAACAGCTCGCTGAAGTTAAAAGAATACACCGATAGATTCGATAAAATAGAAGAAATAGTTAATTCTAATAATACTAAAATCGAATCTCTAAATTTTAGTTTTGAAAATTTAAACCGCTACATTCAGATTCCCGAGGATAGAAATATTGTAGAGATCTCAAAAGATTTAGCTCTCTTGAATGAGAATTTGAACACATTAAGAATTATAGAAAACAGCCAGAATGAAATTAAAAAACTTTTAATTGTTAATGAAGATATAGAGAAATCACTACCTCAAATTAAGGAACTTAGCAGGAGGTTGAATATTGCAGTTGAACTGTTAGAAAAGCTAAACAACAATAGTGAAGACATAATTTTGGAGGATTTTTTTAAAAACAATCTTAATGAAATAAAGGATATCTTTAAAACGATACATTCACCTCAAGAGTTTTCAACGTTGCAATATAAAGACAATAAATTGATTTTATTTAAAGAAGATAAGGCATTTGAAATTTCACAAATTAGTACAGGTCAAAGAGCTGCATTAGTATTGTCAATTTTTATAAGTTTAAATAGAAAACTACAGAATGGACCAAATATTTTAATCTTTGACGATCCAGTAACTTTTATTGACGATTTCAATGCATTATCTTTCTTGGATTTTTTAAGATATTTTATTGTCAAGGAAAAAAAACAAATATTCTTTGCAACCGCCAACAAGAAGTTTTCAAATTTATTTAGAAAGAAATTCGAATTTCTAGGCCAGAATGAATTTAGAGAATTTCAGCTAGAGCGTTAGTGCTTTATATATTAAAAATGATAGCCATTGGCAGTCTTGTCAATGGCTCTTTTAAAATCATCTATGTCACTACCAAGAATTAGATAGTTTGAAAAACCAATATTTAAAAGAGCCTTGCCTACTTTATCATCATCAATATCACTGTGAGCAATTAGTTTTATTGTTGGATAATGTGTTCTCAATTTTTTAATTATTGCTATTATATCCTGACGATGAAAATTCAAATCGATAACACATACTTGGGGAAGAGTGTTTAATTCTGATAATTTATGTAAACAATTTTCGACGGTTTCAGTCCTGAACATAACCTCAATTCCTGAAGCAATGAGATCGTTGCAAATAAGATCTAAAATTGGGCTCTTATCATTGATAAAGGCTAGGGTAAATTTTTGTTGAGCTGTAACGGTTTGCATATCATACTTTTTTAAGATGACGTAGCCCTGCACAAAAAAGAAGCGCAGGCAACTACACTTACCGATACTGAGGCACTGGTATACCCGACAACGAATAAGCGAGCGCCCACGCCTATAGCGTGAGCGTTCTTCCTTATCGTCTTGTTGTCTTAAAAATTACCAGTTTTCAGTACCAAGACTTAAAGCAAAAACACTTTAAGATTTTCTATATTTTACTAAGCAAATATACTAAAGTCGTTTTAATTGATTAGCATACTCTCTATAATTGTAATCCTTTATCAATCATTATCTCTTTTAAAAAACAAAAAATCGGATAACCTTTTAGATATCCGATTCTCCTAAAAATGTAATTAGAAATTATTTTTGATTTGATTGCTCTGTTTTTATTTCTTTTTTTTCACGGGAATAAACCCACAATGACAACAGCCCGAAAATAATTAGTGCATAAGCTATCCATTTACCAATTCGTTCAAGAAACTTAATAGTAACCTGCTTTTCATAAGACGAAAAGCCCTCTGCTCCAGTGTGGCTTCTTCTATAAAACTTTCTCCGGTTAATCCAATAGCGAAGTGCCAAGCCTACGATCAAAAATATTATCCCTATAACCAATGATGAAATCATAACAAAAGCACTTTAAATTCACATTTTAAATTTACAAAATAATTTTCCCACTCATTATCTTAAAAAAGAATTCCTGCTTTTATGGCAGGAATTCTTCTAAGTTTAATCTCTACTATTGAACTGAAAACTCACTTGCTTTTCATTACCAAAACTGTCCGAAATCCAAACGTCAAAGGATTGTGAAACCGCTGAAGTCGAAGTATAATACAATCGAAATTGTTCCGATGTCAAAGGATACAAATCATTCGGAAGATACGGAGGTTCATTATAATACTGCAATGTACCTTGTCCGTCGAATTGGAAGTAGCGTAGGAAATATTGTGTGTTGCTGTAATTTCCTGTACGCTGTATGTTAATGCGGATCTCAACGGTATTTCCATTAGCAATGTCTTTAGGAACTGGCATTACATTGACCTCAAAAGGAAAATCATTCTGTATTTCTAGTTCATCATCTTTGCTACAAGATACCAAAGAAACCGAGGCTGTCAGGATCGCCATCATTACATATATAGGCAGTAATCCTATTCTGAATTTATTAAATATTGCTATCATCATTTTACGTTTTAAAAGTTAAATCTTAATCCCACACCTGCGGACGGTCGGAACTGTCGCAAATTTGTACCCCATAACACCTTTGTACGCCCTTGTAAAACCAATACAAATCTGTCAGACAGGTACGTTTCAAAGGTCAGCCGACCACCGGCACCATAGATGAAATTATCCTCGCTCATTATTTTCGCACCATCATACAGCATCGTTTCGCCACGGTTGATGTTTTCGTAACCAACAACACCTGTTATCCCTGCATTCAGCGTGATATTCTTACGGGCATCACCCAATAAAAAGAAACTGTAACCTCCTTCAGCCGTGTAGGTTTCCTGTGGTATTTGGAGCGATTTATACTTGTGGTATTGGTGTGTGTATTCCAAAGCCCAAATCTGGTAATTGCCATTTTTACCATTCACGGTCATACCCAGACTGATGTAATAATCGTTACCGATTTTATCATCAGACAAAATGCCTGTGCTTATCTCCAAACCTTTTTGTTTAGGTAGCATTCTTTGTGCCTGTGTTACTGTAATGGTCATAAAGAGCAACATCACGGTGTAGATATATTTTTTCATTGTAATTGCTTTAAAAGGTTATTAAAATTTCAGGTGCATATCATTGATTACACGGGCTTTGATCAAGTCCGAATTTTCCACCTGAAGCGTTTGGTGTCGTCCGCCGTTTTTCTCAAAGATTTCAATCAGCAACACCTTATTGTCGGCAATGGTAAACTGGTCTAACAGAAAAACATTTTGCTCGGTAGATTGTCCGTTTATTCCGTCTTCCAAAGGCTTATAAGTGCGAAGCGGTATCATAGGTCGTTCCTGTACTACGGTACGTTTGGCTACCTTTTTGTCTACTACCTTGAAATTGATAAAATCAATATTGAACGGTACATTGCTTTTGTTTCGTAATTCTGTATGGAAATAGTATTTCCCGTTGTGGATATAGATACCTTTCAGGATAAACTGAATACCAAAGCTCTTTGCCCCGATGTGTTTTACAATACGCTTATCTTTCTTGTAAATGGTTTCCAATAACAAGCCAGCCAAAGACGGAGAATTGTTGCCCAATTCTTCAAACAGCACATCGTTTCCATTGGATTTATCTACAGCTTTTTGCATTGTTAGCAGGTCGTAGCTCAACGCTACCGGGTAAGAACTGTAATATACATTGAAAGAGTAAAAACGACCATCATTGGTAATGACGGAAAAGTTGGTTTCGGCTTCAAAATTCCGAACCGATGCTTTTACACGCAATACGTTTTCTGCATCTTCTGCTTTTCCAGCAATCAGGTACTCACTTCCCAAATCCACATAACGAATTGCGGTAGGGAAAATCAAATGTGAAGTTTTATCGTAGGTAACTTCCATACGATAAGGTTCTATCTTGCCCATTGCAAGCGGTGTTTTTGTATTTGCACTATCCTGTGCAAAAGAGGTTACGGCAAAGCCGATAGTCAGGGCAACCGCCCAAAAGGTTTTAAAAAGATTTTTCATTATTTTATTTATTTGAGTTCAACATTATTGTTTGGAAACGAGAAAGACCTGATGACCTGCCTTTAAGGTAACTTTTGGCGTTCGTACTTTCTTGGCGAAATAGCCCGAAATTCCTTGCACTACACCACGGCTCAAATCGGCAGCAACTTGTTGTCCGGCATTCTGCGTGAGCATAAGACTTGTCCCTGATTGCTGACTCATGTTGCCAGCCATTTCAGTAAGGGCGTTCATTTCGGGAGAATATGGAACATACAGGCCTTGTTGTCCGTCTATATCATAGATAGTGATATCAACCGGAATGATATTACCTTCCAGTTCAACAGAGGTAATTTTAAGCTGTAAACGTCCGCTTTGAAACTTGGCATTAGCGGTTACAATCGTTCCCTGCGGAATAGTACGACTTGGTGTTTTTGCTGGTTCTAATAATCGCAAACGAACACCCGTTTCGCCAACCACTGTCTGCGCATCGTGTACACAGGCTTTGATACTGTTTTTGGGCTGTACTACTTGTTCGGTAGTACCTGCGGTATAAAACCCTCTGTTTCGAGTTTCACTCCAATTTTCCAAAAACTCACTATCTGTAGGCTCCCGATATAAAGCAGATACGGTATTCTTCCTTGCAGCAGTAAATGATACAAAATGCTCTTTTTTACTAGCACCCGAAGCCACTGAAGTGGTACCATTTGTTGCGGGTACAGGTTGTTCTGCTGTGTTGGGATTCGTATTTGTCGGGAGATATTTTGCCGCCATCTGGTAAGATTTTTCCATTAATGCAATCTGGTCATCTACGGTTGTAGGCTTTGGCATATCTCTATCGGCTAGTTGTTCTTTCAACTCGTCCAATTGCTTGCGAAGCTCCATTGTTTCCGAATTGTTGTCCTGATAGAAATTGTCCAATGTGCTTTGTGCATTTCGATAGCTGTTTAATGCAAGACTACTGTTTCTTCCCGAATTTCTACTACCACCTCCATAGCCGGTGCTTTCATCATCATCTTCGGTAAATTCATCCGCAGGTTCTTTCTTGTCATCTGTGTTCCAATAATCTGAAAGCGTTGCCAAACCATTACGTTTCTCCTGTTCTTTGCGTTCCAGCATTTCAAGTTCATACGCCTTGCCTTTGTCGGCAGGCATTCCTGCTCCGGTAGCTTGTGGAACGGCATCGTTCAGCCCGATGTTTTCGATTTCCTTTTTGTCTTCCGACGGTTTGAAAATTAAATACATACAACCAACGAAAACAATACCCATCAAACCAAAAATCAAAGGTTTTTTAAGCTTTTTCATTTTATTCTCCTTACCGTTTTGCAGTAAATCGGCGGTTTCTTTCGGGTTACCCTCTGTTACCCGAACAGCCGACTTTTTGTTCTCATTTTCTTTCATAAATCTGATTTTTTAAAATTGTTGATAATGTGTCCTGCAACGTTGCAGGACTTTCGTTCTTTTTAAGGACAGGGTTTTCAATATGCTCTATCTGCATATCATTTTTTGAATTGCTTGTATCGTACCATACTTTGGCAACAACGCCTACAGTAACCAGCAGATAGCCAATAAAGAAGTACAGCGTGTATAGGTGTTGCTTCCTCAATGGTAGAGCCCTCCAACGGTCGTCCAGCTTGTCAAAAAACCTCTCCATATTTTCCCTGATTTTTTTCATATATCCTGTTTTAGCGTTCGATGACCTCTATATCCTTGTTCTCTACCACCGCAAATTTTTCGATGTTAAAACCTTGTGGATTGTTGTCGGAACGAACGGAGTTTACGAGATAGCAGGAAGTAACCAGATTACGACGTGTTACATTACTAGACCTTATGATGAACTGCTTTGCGTAGGTACGCACCGCATATGGATAACTGTCAAAGTTGCACACGACACTATCCACCTCTATGCGTTGCTGTACATTACCCGAAATGATACGGCTGTAGTAACCTTTTTCCGATAGGTCTTTGTAATAATCGAAAGCACTTTTATCGGCAAGATTGAATGCCCTGCTCATATTGCTCTCGATTGCATTCTTATCTGGAGCAAGGGTAAAGAACAGCTCGTGAAAACGCCTTACGTGTTCCCGAGCCTCAACAGGTCGGTTAATATTGGCATCTTGCGACAGGGCAAGCATTAAGGATTTACCGTTATCCAGTACATAGATTTTTTGGCGTTGCTCATCGGCAAAGCTGTAGGATTTCCATACGGCATATCCTACAATACCAATACAGAGAACTGCAAATACTATGGCATACAAACGTATCTGCCTAAAGCTGTTTTCTATATTTCTTAAAGTTTTAAATTCCATTTTTAACTGATTTAATTATTTTATTTTCCCATTAATTTTCCACCGATATTTCCTGCTGCTGAACCAGCTCCTGCACCTGCAATATTTCCAGTTTTCATAGCTGCTTGGTTTACGTTGCGTGTAAAGTTTCCTGCACCTCCGGCTTGGATTACCCATCCTGTAACTGTTGGTATAGTGAAGTATCCGATAATGCCGATAATCATAAAAATGATGTACACTGTATTGCTCGTATCGGGTATATAAGTTGGGTCTACTAGCATAGCTATATCCCGTTCTAATATGAGGGATTGTATTCTTGCCAGCATAGAGCTGAACAAATCCGAAACGGGAAGCCAGAGATATACACTGACATACCTGGTGATCCATTGTGTGAGCGTGGACTGAAAACCGTCCCATACGGAGATGGCAAAAGCAATTGGACCAAGAATGCTTAAAACAATCAGGAAGAACGTTCGGATAGTATCGATGACTAAAGCCGCAGCTTGGAATAGTATTTCAAGTAGGTTACGAAACCAATCTTTGATAGCTTTTTCGATCTTGTAAGCTTGTCTGTCCATATACATTCCTGCCATTGTTCCAATATCCGATGGCGACCAACCCAGTTCCTCCAGCTTTTTATCAAACTCTTCGTCCGATACCATATAGGCTGTTTCGGGGTTTCTGACCATTGCTTCATATTCCAATTGGTCTTTCTGCTGTTGTAGCTTGTTCAGATCAAGTACCTGGTCTTCGATTATTTGATGGGTTCCTGTTACAACAGGACTTAATACCGCATTAATGGTTCCCAACACAATAGTTGGGAAAAACATAATACAGAGTCCTAAGGCAAATGGGCGAAGTAATGGGAAAACATCAATAGGTTCGGCACGACTTAAAGCCTGCCAAACCTTTAATGCTACATAGAACAAAGCTCCCAATCCTGCCAAACCTTTCGCAACCGCAGCCATATCACCTGCAAGAGGCATCATATCATCGTATAGCGAACGCAGAAGTTCGTGAAGATTATCCCATTCCATAATTTACCAGTATTTTTGGTTAGAAGTTCCGTACAGATCAAGCACTCTTTTAGCATCATTTTTCTTTTTTGCTCTCAGGTAACTTACTGATATGTTCTTATTGGTGTAATAGCGTACAAGGCTGTGGTATTCTTTTACTTCTTTGTACACACGATCAATAATATCCATACGCTCTTTGTCATTCAGTGAAAGACTTGATGCACTGATGATCTGTTTCAATTCCTTTAGCAGTTCAGTACTTTCGTTCAGCAGTGCTGAATACCCGTTACCAATGGCTACTAATTCATTTGGTTTGAAATTCGGATCGTTCATCATCTTACCGAAATTGGTCACATACATTTCGGACACATCGCCCACCAGTAAAACTGTTTGTTGCACCTTACGTGCATCTTTTACAAGGTTGTTGATAGCTTGCAGTTTATCGTAGTATTCCTTGCCTTGTTTGTACACTTTTTCAACCTCTTTGAAGTTCTTTACGACATTGCTTACCGTAGAGGAAGTCTGTACAATTTCGTTCGCACTGTTGAGGATACCTGATGCTAAATTTGCGGGGTCAGTCACGACAAATTGAGCTTTTGCTGACGGTGCTACGACAAACATGATTGCCGTGAGCATCATTAAAAATATTTTTTTCATTGTCTTGAAATTTTTGATTGTTAATTACTATTGATTTAAGTTGTCGCGCCTTTGCATAGCGATATGCTTAATTGCGAGTTCCACGTTACCGCCCAGTTCGGAAGCGAGCTGCATCACTTCCATTTTTTCGGTTTCTTCTGTCGTATAAGCGTAGGATAAGGACCCGGCGCCTTGCCATATTGACTATGGTAGGTTTCCAAGAACTCTCCCCCGAACCGTACGTACCTGTCTCCAGGTATACGGCTTTCCATCAATTTATTCAGTCTAACTTGCCTGCGTGTATCTTATCGTGGAATTTTGAGCATACTGCCAAGGTTTTTCTTCTCCTTGCACTCATTCGTTTTTCCCAGTCTTGCTTACCTTTCAGGTCTTTCAATTTGCGTATATGGTGCATTTCCAATTTCTCGTTGGCACCGCATAATTCGCATTTCTGGTTTTGCAACCTTGCTACAAGGCTGTTTCTTCCTCCTGTAATGGTAACTGTGACAGGTAAACTATCCACGTAAGCACCACGGGCAGCTTTTTGGCGTTTGAAACCCTCTTTGTAAAAGCGTCTGTACATTATATCTCCTTTCCTGTTTTTGTAGGGAATGGAAAACACTCCGTTGATACATCTTTTAGTCTTTTCCTGACTGATTGAAGTTTGGTATTTAAGTGCATACGTTTTGTACATACTGTACTCCAAGATGTAAGATAATGACTGGACAAACGAGCTGTTGTTGGCAATTGAGTAATAATTGTAAAAGCCCCGTATTTCAGCGTTGTACTGACTGATGATTTCTAAGTCATCCAAGTCTTTCATGTAATAGCGTGAGCGTGGTTTCCAAACTTCTGTGCCTTTTTCATTTACCAGTTTCATGGCATTATATCTCAGTAGCTTTTTCTTCATCACGTCTGCTGTGACACGGAGTACAATCTTATCTCCGAAACATCTTACGGATCTACCGTGCTTATCTCTCTTGGATTCATCGGAGTTTCGCACGGAGACATCAAAGCCTAAGAATTTGGCTGGTTTCTTAGCATTAGTCACCAAGGTTTTTTCATCAGACAGTTCAAGTTTCAGTTTTTCATCAAGGTAAACCTTGATGTCTTCCTTTATCTTTTTGCAGTCTTCTTTGCTACCTATGACCCCGATAAGAAAATCGTCCGCATACCTAACGTATTTTAACTTTCTGAAACTGCCATCCATCTTGTCATAGGCTGGATATTTGTTTCTTTCCTGTCTCAACTCTTTGATGTACTTAATCATCTGCTCTCTGACAGTTTCGTCTGTCTCACATTTGAGTTTCTTGGCCAAGCGGTATCGTCTCTGTTCGTGTAGCCTGTACTGGCGTGTAGCCGTAGTTCTTTTACCCTTATCGAAGTCCTTGATATAATCCTTGACATATTTATCGAGTTTATCAAGATAAATGTTGGCAAGGATGGGGCTTACAATCCCACCTTGCGGTGTGCCACTGTATGTTTTGTGGTACACCCAATCTTCAATATACCCTGCATTGAGGAACTTTCGTATCAACCGAATGAACCTGTCGTCAGCGATACGCTCCTTTAGGATACCAATCAATATTTCGTGATTGATATTGTCGAAGAAGCCTTTTATATCGCCCTCGATGAACCACCGTACAGCAGTGAATGACTGTTGGACGCTTAATAGGGCTGTGTGACAGCTTCTATTGGGTCGGAACCCATGTGAAGTATGCTCAAAGCTACCCTCATAAATTGCTTCCAATATCATTCTGATAACCTCCTGCACTAATTTGTCATCAAAAGATGGTATACCAAGCGGACGTTTCTTCCCGTTCTTTTTCGGAATGTATGTCCTCTTGGATGGGTTTGGCTGATAGGTCTCGTTTCGCAACGATGCAATCAACCTTTCAATGCGGGATATACTCATTCCGTCGATGGTCTTTCCATCAACTCCTGCCGTCATATTGCCTACTTTACTGTAGATTTTCTGATAGGCGATAAAGTACATCTCTTCATTGAACAGAACCTTGTACAGCCTTTCGAACTTATAGTCCGTGCTTCCGCTGTGCCTTATTAGACTGTTCAATACTTTTTCTGGATTTCTCATAATGTCTCTCACATTTTCCGTTAATCGTATTAAACTAAATTGACTGTCTCCCTTCGCCATGTACAGGGCTTTCCCCTGCTCGGACTACTACGGAGACTCCGTTGCCGTATCGGATATTCAGGAGCTTTTTCCATAGCCACGCCTGTGGCATTCCGACTTAGGCAATCCCCATTTAGACATATAGCAACGATTGGCACGTTAGATTGTCGGATGCGATGTTCGCCCTTTTCTGCTTATTGCAGTTACGTTGTGGTCTGTTTATGCTATCACTACTACCTGTCATTAGGATATTACCACAAAGTGACGTTGGTAACTGTCTTCCGTCACTGCCTAAGAACTGACCGTTCGGACTGTCGTTCAATCAATCAAGACTTCATCCTTATATCTAACTTTTCAACTCGCCATTCAGTCGCAACACGACAATTAGTTGACTTATGGCTTTTCCGACATGCTACACTCCCCGTCGGGTTTCCCGTTCGGATAAGTCGGCTGTTGATGGGCGTTATAAACACTTGCCCAGTGGTTGCCAAACCACATTCACTATATGCCCTTATGGGCGCACCAAATATTCTTCAAGGCTTACTTCCGTTGCGTACACTGCCGAGTGTGTTCCGCCCAATCCAATCCAAACTTCCTTGTACAAGCGACTGGCATCGTTGTTCATATTGATGGAGAGAACCTGTGCTTTTTCTTTCTCAGTAAGCCCCAGCATTGCCTGTATATCATCAAATTTGTTCATATACTTACGCTGGTCGAGCAGGATTTTGCAATCGGAATTGTTGATGATACTCTCTTTCACAATCGGAGATTGGATAATATCATCTACCTCCTGTGTTACGACTATGGCTTCGCCAAAAAACTTTCTAACCGTTTTAAAGAGATACTTTATGTATTCCGCCATTCCTTCCTTTGCGATTGCTTTCCAAGCCTCCTCAATCAGTATCAGTTTGCGAATACCTTTCAGTCTTCGCATCTTGTTGATGAATACCTCCATAATGATAATGGTAACTATTGGAAAGAGGATTTTGTGGTCTTTAATCGCATCAATTTCAAACACGATAAAGCGTTTGGATAAAAGGTCTAACTGCTTGTCCGAGTTCAGCAGATAGTCATACTCGCCACCTTTATAATAAGGTTCTAAAACATTGAGGAAATTGGCTATATCAAAGTCTTTTTCACGAACCTGTTTTTCTTCGAGTACCTTGCGGTAATCTCCTTTCACATATTCGTAAAAGCCATTGAACGATGGGAAAAAGCCCTCGCTTTTTATTCGGTCGATATAACCTGAAACGGCATTGGACAAGGCAACTTCCTCTGACCTTGTAGGTGGTTCATCGTCACGTTTCCAAAGCGTGAGTATCAAAGTTTTGATACTCTCACGCTTTTCAATGTCGAACACACCATCATCGGTGTAAAATGGATTAAAGGCAATCGGGTTATCTTCGGTATAAGTGAAGTAAACACCGTCTTCGCCCTTGGTTTTTCCCTTAATCAATTCACACAATCCTTGATAAGAATTCCCTGTATCTACTAGCAATACGTGAGCACCTTGCTCGTAG
The DNA here is from genome assembly GCF_013389595.1 of Flavobacterium sp. I3-2. Classification (NCBI taxonomy): domain Bacteria; kingdom Pseudomonadati; phylum Bacteroidota; class Flavobacteriia; order Flavobacteriales; family Flavobacteriaceae; genus Flavobacterium; species Flavobacterium sp. I3-2. Next base: position 3,523,514 of record NZ_CP058306.1, on the reverse strand, counting down.
TATTGCCTAACCATGTGGTTGGTAAAAAAAGATTTTCCCGAACCTGACGGACCAAGTATGAACTTGTTTCGGTTAGTGATAATCCCTCGTTTCATCGGCAAATCCGATATATCCAAATGGATAGGCTTTCCTGTAAGCCTGTCAGCCATTTTTATCCCGAATGGCGAAGGCGAATTGTGGTAGTTGGTTTCTTCGGTAAAGAAACATAAGGCAGGTTCTATGAATGTGTAAAAACTTTCCTCGCTCGGAAAATCACCTGCATTGCCTGGCATTCCTGCCCAATACAAGGTGGCGACATCCGTTGTATTGTGCCTTGGTTTACATTCCATCAACGCTAACGCACTGCCGCAATCGTTTTTCAACTGTTTAAGCTCTTTCGGGTCTTCCGACCAAGCCATTATGTTATAGTGCGCCCTCACAGATGAAAGCCCGAACGAATGCGCTTCATTAAGGTACTTCTCAATCCACTCTTTGTTGATTTGGTTGGCACGGCTGTACCGAGCCAAAGAGTGCATGTTTCGGGCAGATTTCTCAAACTTTTGCAGGTTGTCTTCGCTGTTATCCAAAAACAAATATTGATTGTAAATATGATTACAACTCAACAACAAGCCTACGGGAGCAGCGAATGACAAACGGCAGTCACTTCGGTCGGTGGAAAGTTTTTCAAACCGGGTATCTGCCGAAACGGTTGCAGGCAGGTCGTCCGTATCAGACAAGGTGTGCAGAGATAACCTTTTATTTCCGATACGGACTTCTTCAGAACTTAGTGCTATGTCCTGCATTGCCGTTCCGTTTTCTCTTGATAGCGTTAGGTATTGCTCCAACAATCCCTGTGTTTCGTCCGTACCGATGATTTCGTCTTCGGTCAAACGTCGTAGGCTTATAAATCCGCTATCATTCACAATCCGCTCAAACTGTGCCACCGCTTCCATAAACCGGTGTATCGTTTCCTTATTGATTTCCTTTGGAATAAGTGTACCCTTACAAAGCGAACTAAAGTTGCTTTGCATACGCATTCTATTCTTGGTCGTCTTGGTCAAAAACAGATAGCAATAATGGTTCAGAAACGGTCGCTCATTGAAATGCCGTTGGTAGGATTTTGACAAAAAACTCTGATCTTCCTGTGCCAGATCGGGAGCGTAGTTTTCTTTGATGTACCAATCCTGTTTGTGAATGACGGTAAAGTCTGGTAAAGTTTTGATTGCTTTATGCCAAGCGGAATGGATAGCTTCGTATTCTGCCGACGCAACGGTAAACAGTTCTGGCAATCGTACTTCAAAGCAGGCGGTAATGTCCGCATCTTTAGAAAGAATGCAGTTGTTCTCTACTGCCAACAAAGGAAATTTGTTTTCCAATGTGGCTGTCTTAGCTACATTTCTCATACGGTTTTGGGTTTAGGAGTGAATTTTAAATACCTGTGTATAGGCTTGCGACAGATGATGTAACGGGGATGCCTTTTTATGGCTCCCAATTTCATCAGTCCATGTTCGCCATATTTTCTGTTCAGTGAAAAAGTCTGCCATACGATGAGTGAAGCACCTCCGGTTCCGAGGAATAGACAGATGTAAGAATTCACACCTGCCATATACATTATCATAATGAAGATTAAGGTACCGAGCAATCCACCTGCGAAGATGAACAGATACTGTGCTTTCAGCCCTTGAAATTCGACTGTCCTGCCGATGCCTTTATTGATATTGTAATTCATAAGGCAATAGATTAAAGGAAGAATGAACGAAGAATTGTAGCCGCTACAATCAGGAAAATACACGCACCGAACCAGGAAGCTGCAGTCTTGGATGTATCAGGGTCTCCTGAACTGAATTTGTTATAAACCTTAACACCCCCGATTAATCCTACGACCGCACCGATAGCGTAAATAAGCTGTGTGGCTGGGTCGAAATACGACGTTACCATTTGGGTAGCTTCGTTGATACCTGCCGAGCCATTTCCCTGTGCAAATGCACCAATTCCTGACAACATTGTCGCTGCTATCAGCAAAACTTTTTTTCTTTGTTTTTCCATAATTGAAACACATTAATTTGTTTTTGTTATCCCACACCTTGTGGGCTTTCGGGACAAATGTCTTATGGAAATTGAGGCGTTGTAAGAATGTGGCAGTCAGAGGAATTGTTTGGCGGTGAATGGCTTATCTAAGTAAGAATTGTTTTATATTAGTTGCGTTGAAAAATGGGCAGGTAAGTTTTTAATTAAGATAGTAGTACCATACATTCTTCAAACCAAACTCAAACATTCAATCTTAAAAAAGATCTTAAAGCAATGCAAATACATTATATCTGGATAAAGGAATTCAATGCCATTAAAGAATCAGGAATAAATCTATCTTCGAAATTCTTAATCCATATTGAAAAAAAACATGATTTTTTTTCAATGATTATCATGCAAAATCCCGACTACATAAGTAATTTCTTCAAGGAAGAAAATGTGACTGATGTATGTGCAATTATTGGAAAAAATGGAACAGGAAAATCTAGCGTACTTAAATATATTAAAGAGAATATGCCTAACGGATTAAGCAGCAGAATAGAGAATGATATTATTGTCTATTCAGTCGATGAAAAGCATTATATATCTTGTCCTAAATCAATAAATCTAAAGTTAGAAAATAATACAGATGTTGATTTCAAAACGCAAAAATATACCAAAATACGTTCTTCCTCTGGATTAGGTAATGCTGACTACATTTATTACAATTATCTTCTAGATTACAATGAAGACAATACTAACTGGCATGGATTACAAAACATTTCTACAACTTCACTATTACAAAAAGAACGCAAAAGGATATTAGAAGAAATACAATCTGTAGAATTTAAGAAAGTATTGCTAAATAGTACAAGTGATATACAGTATTTGCATATGATGGAAGTTTATCAAGCTGTCATTTTTATTAATAATACAGAGGAAGAGTTACCTTTTTTAAAACCCAAATCACTCCATCTAATGCTTGATAGTAAAGAGGAAAATTATTTTTTTGGAGATCATGAAAAATATTCGGATGTGATTGATTTGATAAACTCTCTGAAAAGCATAGTTCCTCATTACAGTAGTCCAGAAGAAAATTTTATAGGTAATTTGTGGTACTCTGTGTTTATTAATTTCCTTATAACAGAAAGGAAATACAGCGTAAATAACCCCTATCAACATATTGTCAATCTTGAAGAAGGGGATACAAGAGACCTTTTTATAGAGCGTTTTTTTACCACTATGAAAGGTGTAACATTTCCTCATTCTCTAAATGGTAAAATATATGATGTTGGTATTCCTAAATTAGAGAATTTATCAATATTGATTCCTTCTTTTATCGCATTAGCTTCGGAATTAATTGAAAATAAAACGATAAATATAAAAAATGAAACCGAGGCTTTTTTTCAATTAAATACTGGTTCTGAACTAGATTTTAAAGAATTTCAGGATTTATATGTTAAGATAAAAGGGATTACTTCATTTATACAATTTAGATGGCATTCTTTAAGTTCGGGCGAGCAATCTTACTTATCCTTGATGTCCAGATTTTACTCACTGGTTCATGAAGAATCGGTTCGTCTACAAAAAAACCTGATTATTTTGATTGATGAGGGTGATACTGGCTATCATCCAGAATGGCAAAGAATATTTTTTAAAAATACGATATGTTTTTTAAGTTCGCTGTTTCACAAACACAGCATACAGCTTATTTTTACATCTAATACTCCCTTCTTGACATCTGATCTTCCTAAGACAAATATACTATTTGTGCAGAAAACAGAAGAGGGAATACCTTTCTTCCTGGACAAACAGAATCATAACTCAAATACATTTGCTGCAAATATACACACCCTCTTTTCAGATTCCTTTTATATGGATGGAATGCTGATAGGAGAATATGCAAAAGATAAGATAAATGAAATCATAAAATACCTAAATGACCCAGAAGTAACTATGAGCAATCAAAATTACAAGAAAATTATTGACAGCATTGGAGAACCATTACTACGCAAAAAGCTACAGGACATGTGGTTTGAAAAATTTGGATTGCAGGAAAAATTAGAAGTATTAAGAAAACAAGTCGCAGAAGTAGAACAGAAAATTAAAGATACTAATGATAAAAATTCCCTATAGCTTATCAGAATTAGATACAATGGCAACTATCTTTTATAAAGATTTGGAAAAAGAGTTTAACATTAAAAATAATTTGCAGAATTGGCCAAATGATGAACTAAAGCTTGTTATGGATTATTTGGCAAAAAATCTAAAAAAAATTATCTGCGGGAGGCCACATGAACTTGAATCAGAGATAGGGTCATTAAAAAACCTTGTTGACACTGCGAAACAAAATTATAAAAGCAATAATCCAAAAAATTCTAAGGGGAAAGATATTACGAATTCAGATTTACATTCGTGGTTTAAACGTGAAATTTTCAAGGTTTTTGATTATGATATTAGCAAAGATTCTTTTACAAAAAAAGATTCGGGAAGATTGGCATACAGGCATGCAAAGAGGCTTGGTATGAATACCTGTCCTTATTGTAACGCAAATTTCACTTTCACCATAAGAAATAAAAGACTGAAATCCCGACCGCAGTTTGATCATTTTTATAATAAAAGTAGACATCCTTATCTGTCACTATCATTTTACAATTTAATCCCAAGCTGTGTACTTTGTAATTCAGGGGCTTTAAAAGGACAGAAAGAATTTTCATTGGCAAAAAATAGTCATCCCTTCATAGAATCAATAGATAACATCTATCAATTCAGAACAAAAATCACTGCTGTAGATTTTCTTGTTTCAGCTGGCAGTTTTGAATTAAAAATGGTTTTATGTGACAAAGTGAAATACAAAAACCCTGTCGCAGTCAAAGTCAGAAATAACATTGAAATATTTGCTTTGAATGACCGTTACAGATACCATAAGGATATTGCAGAAAGTGTTATAAGAAATTCTCATATCTATTGCAATACGGCTATTTTAGACCTTTACAAAACATTCCAAATAAATGGAAAAAGCATTTTTAATTCTGAACTTGAAATAAAAGAACTCATTGTTGGCAATTATTTAAGTAAAGCAGATTCTCACAAGCGGATACATACAAAAATGGTAAGAGATATAGCAGAAGAATTTGGACTTGTAATTTAAGTAAAACATTGGGGAGTTAAACGAACTCCCCAATGTCAAAATCATTCAAATCATTTTTCCGCAAGGTGGAAGAACTGGGGTCCGTTTCAGAAGTGAGTGTGCTATTCAAAAGCTCGGCAATTTTTCTGGATGCACCGTCTATGGAATTTTCCAGTAGGCTGAATAATTCGGTTCCCTGTATTTTATGAACTATAGCTATCGCTGTTTCCTTTTGGGCTGTTTCCAATTTTTCTTTTTGGAGCAATACTCCCACGGAGCTTAGTTCTTCAAAAGTAACCCCTTGGGCTAAACCATTATTGCCACCGGATATTCTATACCTGTTCCATTCTTCTTCCTCTTCCTCAAAATCAGGCATCTTACTAAAAACTTCATCCAGCTCTTCCTGCGGAATTTGAATACCTAAGTTTTCATTCTCGTCGTATTCTATGTCTAAATTAGCAGGGTTGAACTGCGGTTCCTCAATTTGGCGTTCATTGGCGATGTTTGGCACTAATTGGCTTCTTTTCGGTTGCCCCATTATATCTGGAAGATTAGGATTGACTTTTTCCTGTTTAGACTTTTGCTCCGACCTCTTTTTGATAACAATCTTATCATGCAACAATAGCCCAATGACTATCAGCAGGCATATTACAATTAATGTTTCCATAACTATTAAATAGGTTTATACTTGTCGTTATAACTTTTGGTAATCTGTTCGCTAAATTCCTGAAAATGATAATCCAGTAAGTTGTTCAAATAAGCATAAATAGTAATCTTATCTTCGCCGATCACCTGTATGATGCGTGTCAACTTTTCATGAAATTCTGGTCTGATATAAACTGTTTTTCCGTCACGGGCATTGGTATCTGATTTCTTAAAAAATACGCTTTCGTAATCTACTTCAGAATTTCTCTTACTACGGCTTTTATCCTTGACAGTCTGTTTCTCCTGTGACAGTTCCTTTGGCTTAATGACCTCCGTTTCGGTTATTTTTGGTTCAGGTTCCTGCGGAAGCTGTAACCCTTCTTTCTTTACACCGTCAACCATCAGGTTCATCATTAGCTCCTCGTCAATATCAGGAGTAATTTTTTTCTTATTATCTTTTTCCATAGGGATTATAATTGAATGATTTTTAAAAATTCGTTCATAAAAAGGTCTAGTTGGCAGGCGTTCATCAACCTTTCGTCCGGAGGCATCAGCGTTGAGCGAAAAATAGCTTTGCTGTTCACTTCGCTTTCTTTGCGAAAGCGTGTGCTGTTTTTGACTTGGCTTTGCATCAGGCTAAATCCTAAATCATTGATAAGGTTGTTATACACATCGTATAAAGGTGTGCTCTCCCTGCCATCAACCTGGTTCCAGAACAGGTTGATCGTTTTTATGGAAGTTTCACCTTTTTTCATAATCACGTCTTGCAAGAGCTGTGTGAAAACGAGAGTGCTTTCCATTACTACACGATCTGCCGTGATTGGCGTAAAAATGTGGTGCATTCCCGCCAATGCTTTCAGAATACCCGGCGTGTTTACCGTTCCCGGAAGGTCAAAAAATACAGCATCAATTGAAATCGGAGAAGCCTCAACAAATTCGTTGGCTGCTTCCAGTACGCTATCCGCTCTGTGTTGAATAATCTCGTACGCCTTTTTGTTTATGGTGGTAAACTGTTTGTATGCCAGCTTTTTCAAAGCCTCGTTTTCCATCACCATTTTCAAATCACGCTCTTTCATTTTCAACAGGCTATGCTGTGGAAAATCTGCATCAAATACAGCTACATTGTAGCCCAAACGATAATGCAGAATGCTTGCCGCAAGTGTTGTGAACGTACTCTTACCTACGCCGCCTTTTTGAGAAGAAAAGGCGATAAAAACTGTTTTGTGTTTTGCATTCATCTTTTTAACTTTTTTTAAATTATTTATATACACATTTACCTATTTGCGTAGGTGCCTATGTTTGCAGTCTGCTACCTATTTATCTCTACATATAGGTATGTTGCTCAATACAGATATATTTAGGCAGGTATTTATGCACCTAAACACATACCTCTGTAGGTGTGCAGGTAAGTAAGTCTGTATCGAAAAACCTACTTACTGATATGCCTGTATCTCCACAGATAGAACTACACAGATAAGTATCTGAACATGTACTTGTACTTTTATCTATCTACCTCGATAGTTATATACTTAGGTTGTTACGTGCATAACTATTTATGCACTTATATCCTTTTGTTGGTACAAATAAAAAGAGATAAACAAGCAGTTCGTTCAATGTGGCATTGTTTGGCGTTCAAAGGCATTGTTTGGCACTGTGCCACATTGCAATGCTTTAAAAAACAGGTCTTTACTTTGTGTAATGATTTTTATTAACGGATTTATGCAAAATCGAATTGACAAAATAGAGTTTAACAGCCACGGCATCGAGCCGTTTTTCCCTGCTAAATCCAATCCGGCCCTCAGGGCGGATTTTTGTGTTCACCGGAACACGGCAAGTTGTGTTTTAAGGCACTCGAAACCGAGTTAGTGCCTAAAACAACTTGCCCTGCCGGGAGCTAAAAAACACTCTCCGAAGTCGAGGTTTTGTGTAGATTAAAAATGGATTAGTGATGAACGACAACAGTAACAAAAAACAGAATAAGGGCGGACGGATACCTAAGACCGACCCAAGCATCCACCGCCACGTTTTTCGTCTTACGGACGAAGAAAACGCCAAATTTTTATCGCTTTTTGAAGGATCAGGAATGCCCAACAAAGCAAAATTTATCATTACACAACTGTTCGGAAACAAAATGAAGTCCGTTCAGATTGACAAAGGAACGGTTGATTTCTATATGCGGTTGACTTCGTTTCACAGTCAGTTTCGTTCTATTGGTGTCAATTATAACCAGATTGTAAAGCTATTGTACAAGAGCTTTTCGGAGAAAAAAGCATCGGCATACCTGTATAAATTAGAAAAGCAGACGACAGAAATGGTTGAGCTGTTTAAAAAAGTGCTGGAAATAACCGAGGAATTTGACAAGAAATACCTCAAAAAATAACCTTAGAAATGATAGCAAAAATCGGTAGAAGTGCAAATTTGTACGGTGCGTTGGCATATAATAATCTAAAAGTAGAGAAAGAAAACGGACAAATCTTGTTTACAAATAAGATTATTGAAACGGCAAGCGGGCAATATTCCGTTGCGCAATTGGCACAATCTTTTGCTCCTTATCTTCTGGCAAATCAAAAAACCGAGAAACATACTTTGCATATTTCACTCAATCCCGACCCGAAAGATAATGTTAGTGATGATAAATATCGGGAAATAGCACAACAGTATATGCGGGAGCTGGGTTATGAAGAACAGCCTTTTGTGGTATTCAAGCACACTGATATTGACCGAAGCCATATTCATATTGTATCGGTTTGTGTTGATGAACAAGGCAAAAAGATTTCGGACAAATTCGAGAAAATGCGGTCTATGAACCTGTGCCGTGAACTGGAGCAGAAACATGGATTGATACCCGCAACCGATAAAGAGCGTAACCAAAATGACAATGTTTTCCTCCCGATAGATTATAAGGCAGGCGACGTAAAGAGCCAAATCGCTTCGGTTGTTCGTCACCTGCCAAACTATTACCAGTACCAGACTTTGGGCGAATACAATGCCCTGCTATCCCTGTTCAATATTACCACCGAAAAAGTGGAGGGCGAACTACACAAAAAGATGCGGCAGGGTTTACTGTACATCCCCTTAAATGAAAATGGCGAAAAAGCCGGGCATCCGTTCAAGGCTTCCTTGTTCGGAAAGAGCGCAGGGCTTCCGGCTTTGGAATTGCATTTTGCGAAATGCAAAACGGCTTTGAAAGACCACCCAGGCAAGCAGACCCTAAAAGCTGCCGTTACCGTTGCCCTGAAAACCACGAGCGACGAGCAGGCTTTTAAAAAGCAGCTAATTGAACAGGGCATTAACGTGGTGGTACGACAGAACGATACAGGTCGTATTTATGGTATCACATTCATAGACCATAATTCCAAAGCAGTTTGGAACGGTTCACGTTTAGACAAGGAGCTTTCTGCCAATGTCTTTAATGATTACTGGAATAATAATATCAAACCGGATATAAAAGAAGCTGCTGTACCAATCCCCAAACTATCCACATCAAATGATGCGGATCTTCCTGCGGAAGAACCACACCATTTGTTCGACTTCTTAACTACGGAAAAACACGAAGATGGTTTGATTGAAGCATTGGGCGGTTTGCTACCCGAAGCCCAGGGCGAGGATTATGAGGAACAGGATTTTGCTAACAAGATGAAGAAGAAAAGGAAGAAAAAAATGTAATTCTTCCTTTTATAGTTCACTAAAAATATATTGGATTCGTTCTTTAACATTACGCTGACCTTTCTGAAAGACAGTATATTGCAACATAGTGAATGAAAGAATGGTAATCAGAATTATTTTTCTCATTATCAATAATTATCTATCTGCGTATAACAGCTATCTACTCAACTTCAAAAATTGCCTGAATAGATACAGAAGAACCAACTGGTAAGGAATATGCCCCCGATGTATTTCGTGTATGCTTTCCCTTTTCTCCGAATATTTCCACTGTCAGGTCAGAAGCTGCATTCATCAACATAGCGTGCTGCGTATATGTTTCAGGAGTATTAAAAACGCCAATCAATTGCACACATTTTTTTACTTTGTTCAAATCGCCTCCCACTGCCTCTTTCAAAATTGCAATAATGTTGAGCATAGTAACTTTGGTCGCTTCTTCTACTTGTTGTTCAGTAACATCAATACCGACTTTTCCAGGATATAAAATCTTTCCGTCTTTAAGTGAAACCTGATTGATAAATACTAAATTCCCGGAACGCGAAAAAAGCTCGTAGTTTCCTACAGGTTTTGGTAATTCAGGTAAAACAATATTTTTCTGTTTCAATACCTCGTTGATATCCACTGTGTATGCAGATTTAGTTTCGATTGACTTTTGTTTGAAAGTTCCTTTTAATGCCGTGGAAACTTTAGCAAAATTTTCTCCCTGTAATTTGGCAAGATAACGCTCGCTTTTGCTTGGTCTTGTCACATCTTTTAAGGAAGCCAGACTAGTTGTACCTAACACCGAGTTCCCTTGCGGTATATTTTTTTCTATGTTTTCATATCCACGAATACCATTTGATACCAGTATCATACCGTGTACTGCCAGACTATTCCAGAAAGATTGCAATGCCAGTTCTTTTCCGGCTCCGCTTCCTGCAGACATAAAAACAGTTGCAGGCATACCTTCTAATTCGTGTTTTGTCCAGACATCTACCGTTTTTGATAAAAATTCGCTCATTGCCGTACTGATATTCCCGAAGTACACAGGCGAGCCAAAAGCTATGCCATCGTAGGAACTTAATTCATCAACGTTGGCTACGGGAATGTCTTTCAACTTGACATTATCTGATGCTTTCACCAACTTTATAGTAGCATTAGCATCGCTATTTTTCTCAATTCCTTCGGTAATGTTCTTTGCCAGTTCATAAGTGCCGCCATTATCAGAATGGATAAGCACCAGTATGTTTGTTTTCTTATTTTGAGCCATAGCAGTAGTGTTGATTGATAATAAAAAGGAGAGCGTGAAAACTAAAAATGAGATTGTTTTATTCATTGCACAGGAAATTTTTCTAATAATATTGCAAAATTAAATATTTCGTTTTTATTAGCTTTGCCAAAAAGTATATTTAAAACGCAATGCTAAAATGTGGTCTTAAGGAAACAACTCCTGGCAATTATTCAGATGATGTTATAAGCGATGCTTATATATGGCAGCAACAAAACTGGAAACATGATGATTACGAGCATTCTCACGCACGTTATCAGCTATCCTATGTTACAGAGGGTTTTCAGTATTTTTACATAGAGAATAAGGTTTATTTTGTACCTCAAAATCACGCAATATGGATACCGTCAAATATAAAACACCGCATATCATCATCAGCAGAAACCGTTAATCTGACAGTATTGCTCTTTAAGTATATTCCGCAAAATCAATTTTACAATTCCGTAAAGATTTTCCGTGTTCCTATTGTCTTACACGAAATGCTCAATTATGCAACTAAGTGGAATAAACAACTTATTGAAGATGATAATCAGAAAGTCTTTTTATTAGCCATTTTGCAAAACCTTCCAGATTTTTATCAGAAAAATAATGCTTTGGAAATCCCTGTACCTTCAGACGAGCGACTAATTCCGATTTGCAGTCATATCAATGAAAATTTCAGATATGAGTTTAAAGTCGAAGATTATGTAGAAATTGCGAATATGTCGGTACGCAATTTACAACGTATCTTTAAAAATGAAACGGGGATAACCATACAGAAATATATACAGCTTACCCGTATTTTGAAGAGTATTGAACTAATTGATACTAAAAAATATACCCTTACAGAAGTAGCATTCAAAGTAGGATACAAGAGTTTGTCCGCATTCCTTACTTCCTATAAATCATTAATGAAATCCGCTCCTAAATAAATACACTGATTAAGCCAAATACCGCCACGTACTGCCTTAGACTACCACAATCTTATAACTATTCCGAACAGACTTTAAATTCACGCCCGAACATTAAAACTCAAAATAATGCAGGGAGAGGACGATTTAAGAGGCTTAGCCAAGATAATGGCTTTTATGCGGGCAGTCAGTATTCTATTGGTACTGATGCACCTTTATTGGTTCTGCTACGGGTTCTTTTTAGAACGTGGCTGGACACTGGAAGTAATCAACAAGATTTTAGGCAATTTCGACAGAACGGCGGGTTTGTTCTCACATACCCTATATACCAAAGCCTTTGCTTTGGTATTGCTCGCTTTAAGCTGTTTAGGCACTAAGGGCGTAAAGAATGAGAAGATAACCTGGACTAAAATTTACGTGACTTTGGGTATCGGTTTCGTGCTGTTTTTCCTGAACACACCATTGCTAAAGCTATCCCCGGCAGTAGGCACGTTCCTGTATATCCTGACTATATCGTTAGGCTATATCGCTTTGCTGATGGCGGGTGTATGGATGAGCAGACTATTAAAGAACAACCTGATGGACGACGTTTTCAATAATGAAAACGAGAGCTTCCAACAGGAAACAAAGCTGATGGAAAACGAATATTCCGTCAATCTACCCACAAAGTTCTTTTACAAAAACAAATGGAACAACGGTTGGATTAACATCGTGAACCCTTTTCGAGCCTCGATTGTGTTGGGCACACCAGGTTCGGGCAAGAGCTATGCAATTGTAAACAACTACATCAAGCAGCAGATAGAGAAAGGGTTTAGTATGTACATCTACGATTTCAAGTTCGACGACCTTTCTACTATTGCCTACAATCACTTACTGAAGCATCGGGATAAGTACGAAGTACAACCCAAATTCTACGTGATAAACTTCGACGACCCACGCAAGAGCCACCGTTGTAATCCACTCAATCCCGAATTTATGACGGACATATCGGATGCCTACGAAGCGGCATATACGATAATGCTAAATCTTAACAAGTCGTGGATTTTGAAGCAAGGGGATTTCTTCGTGGAAAGCCCAATTATATTGCTTGCAGCCATTATTTGGTATCTCAAAATCTACGAAAACGGGAAGTATTGCACTTTCCCGCACGCCATCGAATTGCTGAATAAAAAGTATTCGGACGTGTTCACGATTTTAACTTCCTATCCCGATTTAGAAAATTATTTGTCATCGTTTATGGATGCGTGGCAAGGCGGCGCACAAGACCAATTACAAGGTCAAATCGCATCTGCAAAAATTCCACTATCAAGAATGATTAGCCCGCAGCTTTATTGGGTAATGACTGGCAACGACTTCACGCTCGACATTAATAACCCGAATGAACCTAAGATTTTATGTGTAGGTAACAATCCCGACAGGCAAAATATATATTCGGCAGCTTTGGGTTTGTACAATTCAAGGATTGTAAAGCTCATCAATAAAAAAGGACAGCTAAAGAGTTCGGTTATAATTGATGAGCTGCCCACAATTTATTTTAGGGGACTGGACAATCTCATCGCAACGGCGAGAAGTAATAAGGTGGCGGTATGTCTGGGTTTTCAGGACTTTTCGCAATTAACAAGAGATTACGGCGATAAGGAAAGCAAGGTTATTCAGAATACCGTCGGTAATGTTTTCAGCGGGCAGGTTGTAGGCGAAACGGCAAAGAGCCTTTCCGAACGCTTCGGTAAAGTGTTGCAGAAACGCCAGAGTATGACCATCAACCGAAACGATAAATCTACCTCTATATCTACCCAGTTGGATAGCCTGATACCTGCCTCTAAAATTTCGACCTTAACGCAGGGGATGTTCGTAGGTTCGGTATCAGATAACTTTGACGAGCGTATCGAGCAAAAGATTTTCCACGCCGAAATTGTGGTAGATAATGAAACAGTTGCTGCCGAAACAAAAGCCTATCAGAAAATACCGGAAATCCTGTCCTTTGTTGATAAGCAGGGTGAAGATAAAATGAAGCAGGAAATTGAAGCCAATTACAAGCAGATAAAATCAGATATACTAAATATTGTTGTAAGTGAAATGGAACGCATCAAGAATGACCCCGATTTACAGCATTTGGTACAGGAGTGATAAAATAAAAGGGAGGTCTAACACCTCCCTTTTATTTTGCCCGTATGCTATATTACTACAATATACCACGGGGCATATGAACACCTTTTACCCGCACAATGCTTTCCTGAACCGTCGGGGTTTCTTTCTTCTTTTCTTCCTGCTCCGGAGCATCTGTTTTTGTTTCCGGCGTAATGGATAGCTGTATCTTCCGTTCTACCGCAGCCAGTTCCGTTTTGAGTTCGCTCAATCGGCTTTCCTTAGACCACGTACCGCTAAGCACTTCCTGAAGTATAGGCAGGTCTTTTTGTATTTCAGAAATTTTCTCCTGCTCCTGTTTAATAAAGCCCGGCAGCTTTTTTAAAGCCTTCAAAAAGTTCATTGCTGCGGTTTCAGGGTCTTTCGCCATTAAACCGTTGTTGTAGGTGTATTTGATGTTGCCCTCGCCCTGAACCAAAAAACGGTTTACCCTAATATCTGCCCCCTCTTTTTCAGACATTTCAGTTTTAACCAACAGCGTAAAACCGTACAAGCTGCCGATTTCTTCATATTGCCCTGCGGTACGAGCCCTATCCGCAATCTCATTAAGTTTCGTGCCGATTTGTTTCGGGTTTGCATTGGGCGGTAAGCCATCCAACAGCACAGGATTTGCGATTGTTCCGTCTGAATGCTTTTGTAGGCGTTGCTGCAAGTTTTCCCAGTCTGTACTCATCCGGTTCAAACGGGATTGAGCTTTGCTCAGTTCATCTGTAAAATCTTCCAGCTTGTATTTGGCACTTGACTTGGAACGGTTAAACGCCTGTTTTTCACTTTCCAATCCGGCAATCTGTTTTTCTACTTTGGCTTTATCCAGCAGATCGGTATTTCCCGACAGGATTGCCACATACTCGGAGAAGTTCATACCCGATTTTTCGTCCATACTGCCTTCATCTATGGTTCGCTTGCCGAGATTGTTGGATTTTAATTGGTCGATAAATAACTGTTTGTTGAAGAGCAGATTAAACTTATAACTATCCAATGATTTTTCAACGGCATAGATAACTACATCTACTTTATTATCGGCAAAGAACTTGGCAATCTCATTGCCTTTGCGGATTGCCCGACCGTCACGCTGGGCAAGGTCGCTTGGTCGCCACGGTGTATCTAAATGATGAATGGCAACGGCTCTTTTCTGTGCATTGACACCTGTACCGAGCATACTCGTTGAGCCGAACAGCACACGGATTTTGCCCTCGTTCATTCCTTTGATAAGCTCCTTGCGTTGGTTATCTGTTTTGGCTTCCTGAATGAAGCGTACTTCGTGTGCAGGTATACCGTGATCTTCCACGAGCTTACGTTTGATTTCGGAGTACACATTCCATTCGTTAGGTTTGTACGTACCCAAATCCGAAAAGACGAACTGCGTTCCTTTCTGTGCATTGAATTTGTTGTAATACTTGGCAATATTAGCTGCACAATGCGAAGCCTTGCTATCGGGATGATCTTCATAAGCTCCGCTTACCATTCGCATATCTAATGACATCTTACGAGCATAGTCCGTAGCAATCAGCATCTTTGCTTTTTCTTCTGTTGGAGATAAGGGCGGTCGTTCGAGCAAGACTGCATTTCCTGTTTTAGCAAACTCCATCAACTTTTTGATAAATACGCCCTGGTCGGGCGTTGGTGGAATGTTGTACAGGATTTCGTTTTTTACAGGTCGGTCAATGCCAATATCCTTTGCAGTACGGTAATCCGTAATTTCCGAGTAAAACTGTGCAAGCTCGGGTACTTTGATAAAGTATCGAAAACGTTCTTTCGCCACAATATTGTTGGCAACTGAAAACTCATAATCGGTCGTTTTACGGGCATAGATTGCTGCCCACGCATCAAAACAGTTAATACCTTGTTTTTCCAATGCCCGTGGTCGCAGGTATTTAAAGAGCAGGTACAATTCCGTCAATGAATTGCTGATGGTTGTACCCGAAAGAAAGGTTGCACCCATATCTGCATCGGTACGCTCCTGTATGGTTCTGATTGCAAACAGCAGGTTTAACGCTTTTTGGCTACCGTCCACGTTACCCAATCCAGCTACACGGCTGTGACGGGTGTTAAACATCAGGTTTTTAAACTGGTGGCTCTCGTCGATAAACAAATGGTCTATGCCCATCATTTTAAAGTCCACAATATCATCTTTGCGATTTTCAATATCGTGCTGTAAAGTCTTTAGCTTTACTTCGAGGTTTTCTTTCCGTTTAATGGACCCGGCAAGCATACCTCTTGTTACTTCAGCTCCCTGCGACTGCATCGCATCGAGGTTTCGCTCCACATTATCCAATTCTATTTCGAGGATTTCCTTTTGAATTTCTGGCGATTGCGGTATCATACCGAATTGGTCGTGTGTTAAAATCACACAGTCCCAATCGTTGTTTTTAATATCTCCGAAAATTCGCAGGCGTTTTTGCGGTGTAAAATCTTCTTTGCCCGGAAAGAGGATTTTAGCGTGCGGATAGGCAGTGCGATAGGCTTCGGCGATTTCGTGCACATTACTTTTCAGCCCGATTATCATTGGTTTATGAGCAAGTCCCAAACGCTTCATTTCCTGTGCTGCCGTACACATTATCAATGTTTTTCCTGTACCTACTTCGTGATCGCAGATAGCACCGTTATTGAGTTTAATCATCAATACGGCATCTTTTTGACTTCCGTACAGGTCTTCAATGCCCAATGCTTTACGGTCTAATCCCGGAAACTCCTGATGGCTTCCATCATAGTTTGGGCGAACAAAACAATTAAACTTATCATTGTATTGGTCGGTTAGCCTTTTTTTAAACTCATTGCTCTGTGCGTGTAACCAATCGGTAAAAGCGGTACGTATTTCGTCAATCTTAGTGTTTGCCATCTGTATGGCTTCCATATCCTTTACTTTGACTTCCTTGCCGTCTATTTCGACTTTTTTGGTGATATCGGGCGTCGTATTGACAAGAGCGTGTTTGAGCAGAGCAACGCCATCAAACGTCCTGCTTTCAGCCTTTACCGCATATTTTACCCATATATTTTGATTGCCCCGATTACAGATTACGGAAAAATCATCGGAACTGTCGGAATAATGGATATTCACTTCCGCATCGAACAGGTGCGAAGCAAATTTGGCATAAATACCTGTGGGTATCCAGCGTTCACCAAGGTTAAAGTCCAGTTCCTCAAATTCGATACGTCTTGGTCGGGCTTCTTCCAATACCATAAGGCTGTGCTTTGCTTCGGTATTTTCGGGATTGCTTTCTACATATTCTATTATTTCCTGTGCTTTTTCTACCACGTTACCGGCTATCCAGCGTTCGGAAATTTCGTATTCACTTTGCAGGGGATTATAAAAAATACGACCGTGCAGAGCATCTTTCAAGGCATCTGCAGACATACTGCTGATTTCGGACATATAGTCCAAATCAACACTTCCGTATTTATTCAATGAGGATGCTAATGCTTCTTCGGGATTATCGGTTGCTAATGTTGTCGTGGAAAAACTTACAGGATGGCTGAAAATATCCGCTTTATGGATAACACTCCCTTTTACACGCTCCAAATAAGGGATTTCTTTTCCGGCACTATCCGTCTTAATCAGCTTGATATTATCGGCACTGTTCAGACTACCGTACCTTTTTACAAAAGCATCGTACAGTTGGTTTAAATTTTCTCTTTCTGCCTTATGTTCGGTTTGTAGTTCCGCTTCTTTATTGTAAAGCTGTTGGTAAATATCACGTACTCCGATATACGCTTCGGCTCTTGCTTTCTGTAAAGAAGGTAATTGCAATGGGTAGAACATTGCAGTTTTATCCACTTTATCTACTTCCTGTAAATGACCTACCCAACCATTATCAACCACAAGGCAATCGTTACGATGGAACGATTGCAATTCGCCACTATACGGAGCAGGCTTAGGAATGGCTGCAAGAACAGGTACGGAAATAGCTGGTTTATCAGCCTGGTCATTTCCGTTAGACTGCGAAAATAAATCGCGAATAATTTCCTGTTTTGTTCCGTTGGGTGGAACGGTTCTATTGACCGAGCCATTGGAAACTGAAGGCGTATAAGGTTGCTGCATTGCTGAACTGAACAGGTCGATTTGGCGACCAATGTTAGCCCGTTGTTTTTTGGTAGTTTGCTTTTTAGATTTCGTTGCTTTCTTTGGTGGAGTTAAAACCGCTATGTTTTCATCATCATTTTCAAACAGGTCGAAAATGCTTAACTGTTTTAATTCCTGCGGACTTTCCAGTATGATGGCTGATTGTGTTAAACGATGTTGTTCCGGCTGAATGATTTCACGCTCTTGAATTTCACGTTCAATAACTGGAGGTGTAACAATGGGCTGTGTCGGAATTTGAACAATAGGTTCATCATTCCGTTTTTCTTTGTACAAAGACAAGTTTAAATGCTTTCCAAAATCATCGGAAAGCATCTGTTCAAGGCTATTTGCAATGCCCTCAACACCCTTGTTGTGTGTATAGATTAAAGCAGGTTGCCCGTAAGGGTCGGTAGCTACTTTCCAATGTGTATGTACAATTTGTCCACTTTTATCTAACAAAGCATTGCTTGGCGTACCGTAGCCTGTTTTCGTACTTTGGCAAAATAAATCTTCTCTTTCGGTCAGATTTTGTTTTGCTGTATTCTTTTGGAGAATGATAAGATCACTGCCGACCTCAGTACCTGCATAATCAGTAAATAGATTATTGGGTAAGCGAATTACGGATACCAAATCGTTGTTTTCCATCAACGCTCTGCGTATAGGCTCGTTATTCGGACTGTTTAAAATCCCTTGTGAGGTAATAAAAGCCTGTAAACCGCCCTCACGGAGCATATCGTTACCTTTCAGAAAGAAATAATTGTGAATGCTTCGGGCAGCCTGAACTTTTGCACTCTCTTTACTACGAGAATACGAAAGGTCAAAAACAGAAGTATCGCCAAAAGGGATATTGCTGGCAACAACATCGTAACTGTTTTGTTCTTTTTCGGGTATTTCTTCAAAACCGCTTATACGGACAGTGCTTTCGGGATAAAGCTGTTTTAATATTTTTCCTGTGAGCACATCTTTTTCATAGGCTGTAACTTTGGTTTCGTTCCCTGCAAAGGATTCGACAAATGATCCGATACCTGCCGATGGTTCAAGGAACTTGTCAATGTGCAAACCCTTATCACGCATTGATTGCGAAATGGCATCTATCACCTGCGGTGGTGTATAAAAAGCGGTTAGTACCGAGCTTTTCATACTGTCCACGTACCTGCGGTATTGCTTTTCGTCTTGGGGATTTTCTTTTAGCAGTTGGTGGAGTTCCTGCACAATCGGGAAAAGGTTATGTTCGGTTTTTCTCCAATGGTTGATGTCTATATCATCCGCTATGGGGTTCAGCACGAATTTAAGACCGCCAAATCCGCTGTATTGCATCATTAGCAGTCTTTCGCCTACGGTGGCTTGACGGTTCTCCTTTTCCAGTTTAAAAGCAATTCGTAAGGCATCAATGTTTTGTTGGAGATGTTGCTTTTTACTGAAGCCCATTTTTCTCTATCCATATTGCAATGGTTCCAGTTACTTCGGTATAAAGAGCATCAAACTCATAGGTGTAAGCGAAATCATCAGTTAATTTATAGTTGGAGAAAACAGGCTCACAGACGGTGAACATTTTAAGAGCGAACGGTCGTAGTTCTTCGTCTGCCATTAGGGTATCAAACTCATTGCATACGACTTGGAAAACCGTATCGAATTTGGAGAAATGCAGATTTTCAAACAGGATATAATTGGCAATCTCGTTGCATTGCTCAACTACGTTTCCCCAACGGAAAGCCACCTCATAAGCATTGGCAGCCCACGATGAACGTTGGTCGATAAACTTTTGGTCGTGTGCCTTTTCAGGGAAGCTGCTGTTTAATAATTCTTGCAGTCGTAACCTGAAATACGATAGGTCTTTTTGCTGTGTACTCATACTATAATTTTGTTTAGAATTTTGCTTGAAGCCTAAAATTATAAGCGGAAGCAAATGCCTTTGTGAATGTTGCAGGGTTTGGCGTTGAGAGGCGGTATTTGGCGTAATAGAATGAAAAGACAAAAAGGATATTTCTTTACGGCAGATATATTATAATATTTTTTTAATACATTTGTCGTTCCAAAAGGAAATGGTGTTCTTCCTTACCCAACCGCTTTTAAAAGCTGATGACGCCTGATTAAATTAAATGTTTAACATTTTAATCGGGTTGGTTATGTCAATAAATAACAAAAAGTCATTCGGTCAAAAAATCAATTTATCTACGAAAGTATTTTTCAGAAAGTATCCTTCAATTTCCTACATCCTTAAATGGACATTTTTATGTTTGCTTATCGGACTTTGTGTTGGTAGTGCTTCAGCAGGTTTTCTGCAATCATTGGACTGGGTTACAAATTATCGTGAAAATCATTTATGGTTAATTGCATTATTGCCAATTGGTGGTTTTTTCATCGGTTTGCTCTATTACTATTTGGGCAAAGACATTGAAGCAGGAAATAATTTGCTTATTGACACCATTCACAATCCAAAAGAAATTATCTCGTTCCGAATGGCTCCGTATGTGTATATCGGAACTATTGCTACGCATTTTTTTGGCGGCTCGGCAGGACGTGAGGGGACGGCTTTACAAATGGCGGGTGCTATTGCCGACCAATTTGTCAAACCTTTTCGATTGACAGAGAGCGAACGAAAAATTTTAATTATTTCGGCTATTTCCGCAGGTTTCGGCTCCGTATTCGGAACACCATTAGCAGGTGCAGTCTTTGGTTTGGAAGTTTTTCTAATCGGACGACTGAAATATGATGCTATTTTTCCTGCATTTGCCGCAGGAATTATTGCCGATTTAGTTACCAAACTTTGGCAGACACATCACACACATTATCACATCAATTTTGTACCCAACATTTCATTTCTAAATATTATATATGCAATTATTGCAGGGATTATTTTTGGGTTATGTTCCGCAACATTTAGCAAGGTCATTCATAAAACAAGTGCGATTTTTAAATCAAAAATTGAATTTGCTCCTTTTCGTCCCTTAGTTGGCGGAGTGATTGTGGCTTTTGCGGTTTGGGCAATCGGCACAACAAAATACATTGGGTTAGGTATTCCAACTATTGTTCACTCGTTTGACCAACAATTACCTGCATATGATTTTGCGTTGAAAATGGCTTTTACTATTATCACACTTTCGGCAGGTTTCAAAGGCGGCGAAATAACGCCGTTATTCTTTATCGGAGCAACTTTGGGAAATACTATAAGTTTATTCATTCCGTTACCAACAGGACTTTTGGCAGGAATGGGATTTGTTGCTGTATTTGCAGGAGCAACCAATACACCATTAGCTTGTATTATTATGGCAATTGAACTATTTGGTGTTGAATGTGGTGTATATGTAGCTATCGCTTGTGTAATTTCGTATCTCTTGTCAGGCCACACTAGTATTTACGGTAAACAAATGATTGGCGAACCAAAGAACCGCAGATTTTCAAATCACCAAGGAAAACGCTTAACTGAACTCAATGGAAATCATAAATAAACAATTTGTAAAGGATAAAAATATTAAATCCACTTAAATTGCTAACACACTTACTGACTACCCAATATTTGAAGCATCCTGCCGACTTCAATATCCATTCGGGAAGAGGCAAACCATTTTTTGCCGAGGTCTTTGAGTGATGACCCGATGTGGTAAAGCTCTGTCTTGTCAATAATTTAAAAACGGTCGTTGATATAGAGAAATTTTATACTTATTTTTTCGGTTACAACAAAGATAGATTTGGTTACATCCCGGATTTTTAAACCACTGAACTTTGTCAATAATTAAATTTTAAAATATGAAAATTGTATTGACAGGTTCTTTAGGGCATATCGGAAAACCACTTGCAGAAGGGTTGGTAGCAAAAGGACATTCCGTAACGGTTATCAGCAGTAATGTCGGCAGACAAAATGAGATCGAAGCTATTGGGGCAGTTCCTGCTGTTGGCTCGCTTGAAGACGTAGGTTTTCTTGTGAAAACTTTTACAGGTGCAAACATCGTTTATCTGATGGAACCGCCCGCAAATTATTTCAATAAAACTATCGATGTTTACGCACACAGGATAAGGATAGCTAATATTTACGTACAGGCTATTCTATTGGCAGGTGTAACCAAAGTGGTGCATTTGAGCAGTATCGGTGCACATACAGATCACGGAAACGGAATGCTCCGAATTCATTATGAGGTAGAGCAGATTTTAAAAGAATTACCGGAATCGGTTTCCCTGAAAGAAATGCGACCTGTTGGCTTTTACTATAACATGTTTGCATTTATACCTGCTATCAAATCACAGGGGGCAATTATCCAAAATTATGGTGGCGATAAAAAAGAACCTTGGGTTTCGCCTTTAGATATTGCCAGTGCCATTGTAGAAGAGATGGAAAAACCATTTAACGGCAGGACAATTCGTTATATTGCCAGCGATGAAGTTTCTCCAAACAAAGTGGCTCAAGTGCTGGGCGAGGCAATTGGAAAACCCGATCTGAAATGGCAGATGGTTTCTGATGAACAATTTTTAAATGCTCTGTTGGCTATTGGTTTCAATCCACAGGTTGCCAAAGGTTATACAGAAATGAACGCCAGCCGAAGAACGGATGCCTACGAAGATTACAATTTGTACAAACCGCAATCATTGGGTAAAGTAAAATTGACCGATTTTGCAGGCGAATTTGCAACCGTCTTCAATAAAAAATAAATATCTTTATACTGTGCAAAATAAGCCTACATATCGAATAAAAACCATTAGCGAATACCATAAGGTCAGGGAGTTGCCCAAGCCACAGCACCCTCTTATCAGTGTGATTAATTGTGCCGACATTCGACATATAGGCAACGTATGTGATTATAGATGGATGCTCGATTTTTATTCCATATCGCTCAAACGGTCTTCGTATTCTAAGGCAATATATGGGCAACAGGAATATGACTTTGATGAGGGGATTATGTATTTTTCTGCACCGAAGCAGTTATTTAGTTTTGAAATAGATAAAGAGGCAACGCCCGATTTTTCAGGGTGGATATTGCTTGTTCACCCTGACTTTTTATGGCATACGAGCCTCGCTGATAAGATCTTAAAATACGAGTTCTTTGGTTATGATGTACACGAGGCATTATTCCTATCGGAAAAGGAAGAATTACTATTGAAGAATATTATTCTGGGTATTCAGCAGGAGTATCACACGAATATGGATAAGTTCAGCCAGCATATTATTATTTCACAAATAGAAACGTTGCTCAATTATGCCGAACGGTTTTATGAGCGGCAGTTTCTGACAAGAAAAATCACTAATCATCAAATCCTGGACAGACTGGATAAATTATTAAACGATTACTTTAACGACAACGATCTGGCTTCAAGAGGACTTCCTACAGTTCAATATGTATCGGATAAATTAAACGTGTCGCCAAACTATTTAAGTGGCTTACTTAAAATATTGACAGGACAGACCACGCAGCAACACATTCACGATAAACTGATTTTAAAAGCTAAAGAAAAACTTTCAACAACAGATTTGACGGTTAGTGAAATTGCATATGGATTAGGTTTTGAGCATTCTCAATCTTTTAATAGAATATTCAAAAGTAAGACTAACCAATCTCCTTTAGAATTTAGAAAATCATTCAATTGAAATTTGAGAATGGTATAAACAAACTCTTTATAGAAACGAGAGGTTTTTATTGTTTATTCAATATTTGAAGCATCCTGCAAACTTCAATATCCATTCGTGAAAAGGCAAACCATTTTTTGCCCAGGTCTTTGAGTGATGCCCCGATATGGTAAAGTTCCGTATCGTCAATAATCAAAAATCGGTCGTGAGCATCGGAGAAAATCTCAATCTCAATAATGGGAGGATATTGGATGTTGTACCGTTGTAAATCCAGCCGTAATTGATTGCTGATAGATTTGGTATGTATGGTGGAGGCTACATTTGTATTGCGCTTACTCAATAAGGTCAGCACCGTATCATCCACATAATTATCAAGCAGGATAATGGAATTTCCAGCACTACGGATAATATCAGAAACAAAAGCATCGGCATCAAAAACCTGTCCGTTGTAAAGATACCTTTTTCGCTGTGGAGCTTGTCGTTTTCCAAAGCCTTAAAGATTTTCTCAAATTTTTGATCGGCTTGTAATTGCTTCAATTCAATCTTATCCAAACGATGAAATAAAGAGGCGTTACTGATTAGCATTCTTCTCATTTCTACGAAAGCTTCCATAATTTCAACGCTCACTTTAATAGCAATATGTGAACGAAGTATAGCAGATGCCATTGCAATACCTTGTTCGGTAAAAGCATAAGGTAGATAACGTCTTCCACCATAGTTTAAACTTGAGGTTCCAAATTGGAACCTCAAGTTTTCAAATTCTTCATCTGTCAATTGAAAGCAAAATGAAATAGGAAACCTTTCATATTTCTTTTTACCGCTTTGTTGAGGTTCTTTGTTTCCACTTGGTGTAAGGAAGCGAGGTCGCTATCTAGCATTACTTGCTTTCCACGTAAGGAATAAATCAGGCTCTTGATTTCCATTGTGCTAATGGTAGGTTTGTTTTCCATTACTTTTTGTAACTTTTGTTTTTTTCAAATTCAAAAGAGGTTTTGTATTCTTCATCCAATATGATAAAGGCATCGAACTTCTTTCCTGCCTTGCTTTTCATTCCTTTAATAAGTGAAGTTTTACCTTTATTGATAAGACTTTCAATATCGGCTATCCTGATTTGTACGCCACACACATTACGGAACTGTATCCAATTACAAACTTCATCAGGACACTTTACAATTTTATCCCGGATGATGAGTTGCTGGCTTTTACATTTCGGGCAATTCAGTTTAGGCAGGTTGTTTTGAGCAATGGAAGTTTGCAATAGTTCATCGGTAATAGATATTGCATATTTTTCCATTTCTGTTTGAAATGCTCCGACATCAGCTTCATTGTTTTCTATTTTCTGCAAGGCAAGTTCCCATTCAGCGGTCATTGCCACATCTGCAATTTTGCGGTCTTTTACTAGTTCATATACCTGCAATCCTTTTTCAGTGGGTATCAGGGATTTCTTTTCTCGTTGGATATAGTTGCGGGTAAACAGCGTTTCGATTATCGCTGCCCTTGTAGCAGGCGTGCCAATACCGATATTTTGCAGGGCTTTCCGTTCGTCCTCGTTTTCAATTTCCTTTCCTGCATTTTCCATTGCCGACAATAGCCCGGCTTCTGTATAAAGCACAGGCGGTTTGGTTTTCTTTTCTAAACAAATGGCTTCCTTAATGTTCAGTTCGTCACCTTTTTTTAAATCGGGTAAGTCCTGAATTGGTTCAGTGTCTTCGTCCGAGAAAGTTCCCTTTATCAAACGCCAACCTGCTTCCAAAACTTTACAGCCTTTCAACGTAAAATCGTAATGCGATACTTGCAACGCTATATCTGTTACTTCTTTGATACAAGGTTGTGATATGGCTTCGAGCAGTCGAAAGGCAATCATATTATAAACTTTCGTTTCGTCCGTTTTGAGAGCAGACGGAATTTTGTCGGTAATAAGTAAACCGTGGTGGTCTGTCACACGTAAATCGTTTACGATACGCTTATTAAACCGACCCCATTTTACTTTTGATACCGCTTGTTTAAATTGCTCATTATTCTGCAATGCTCTTACAAGGTTGGGAATTTCAGCCCACATATCTTCAGGGATATATTTACTTCCGGTGCGTGGGTAAGTGATAAACTTCTTTTCGTAAAGGCTTTGGGCAATATTCAGGGTTTCTTCGGCAGAAAGGTTGAGCTTTTTATTAGCTTCCTTTTGCAGTCCTGTAAGGTCAAACAACAAAGGCGGTTGCTCTGTAACGCTTTTGGTTTCTACCGATGTAATTGTTGCCGTATCGCTTCGCTGAATGGCTTTCAATGTATCATCGGCAAGTTTTTGGTTTTCCCATTTGGTTTTGGAAAGGCTTTTGAAATCAACATTTTCTTTGTTGTGTGATAGCTGAATTTGCCTATACTTCTTAATAGAGAAATTTTTGTTTTCCAAATAGCGTTTACAAATAAGAGCCAATGTAGGCGTTTGCACCCTACCTAACGAATAAATACCATTGCCTGCCGAAATACTCAATGCTTGTGTAGCATTGATGCCCACCAACCAATCGGCCCGGCTTCTGCCTTGCGCAGCCTGATACAATCCGTCAAATTCTTTGCCGTCTTTCAAGCTATCAAAGCCTTGCTTGATTGCCTTTTCGGTAAGTGAACTAATCCAAAGTCGCTCAAAGGGTTTACAGCATTTTAGATGCTCGTAAATATACCTAAAAATCAACTCGCCCTCACGTCCTGCATCGGTAGCAACGATAATGCTGTCGCTTTTGTTGAACAATTCTTTGATGATTTTCAGTTGCTTTAATGCTCCCGTATCGGCTTGGTAGCCCTTGTCTTTTTTGACCTTTCTAACGGTCAATATGAACGGGTTCGGGAGGATAGGCAATGAAGTCTTATCAAACCCCGAAATCCCGTAATCTTCGGGCATTCCTAAGCCAATTAAATGACCGAATGCCCACGTAATAAAATAGCCATTACCCGTTAAGTAGCCGTCTTTTTTATCAGATGCTCCCAACAGGCTGGCTATTTCTCTTGCTACGCTTGGTTTTTCTGCGATAACTGTTTTCATAATTAACTCACTTTTTTACCTTTTGATTTTGCTGGAGCTTTCGGTTTTTCCTGTTGCTCCTGTTGCTTTTCATTCTTCGGTTTTTGCTGTTCTTTTTGCAAAGGTTCTTTCACATTTTTGGTTGCTTCGTTGGTTTTTCCTTCAGAATTAACCGCAGTTTGTGTTTTGTGAGCTTCGGTAGGTTTTACACGTTCCTTATATTGATTTGGGAACTCAAAATTGGTTTTTCCATCTTGTTTATTGAAAGTGATGTAACCCTGGTAGGGCTGGTCCTTTTTGTCTTTCAACTCAATATATACGGTTTGTCCGTCTTTGAATTTGTTGTACTGCTCATCAGTCAGTTCCTTACCTCTGAAAGTTCTCGGAGCTTCGTGCGATTGCTTTTGTTGACTGGTTTGCTTATTACTTTGTTGCTTATTTTGGGATTGCTGGTTATTGTTGTTTCTGTCAAACAAAAACTCAACAAATCTTTTGTCAGCATTATACTGAACATTTGCATCAAAGGTGGTTCCCTTTGTAGAAATCATTCCCTCGATAAACAGAGGTTTCCCCTCCATTAAGGTTTGCTTTTGCACATCGTTCAGTTTTATCCCCTTTAATTCATCAGGGATTTTGATAAATTCTGTTTTTAAAGCAATCAGCTCATTGGTAAGCCTGTCCACACTGATAATGGACGGCATCATTTCTTCTGTTTTGGGATTTTTCAAATCTACCACACGCCCCATATTACCCGTATCGAGCAAGTTCTTTTTGTCTTCTTCGTTAAACTTGTGTCCAAAGAACTCAAAGTTTAGGTTGGGTTCACGTCTGATACCATGTACTGCCGCCACGATACTTCCATCTGGTGTAGGCTGTAACGATAAACGGGCATCTGTGCGTACTACTGCACCGCCAAGATTAATACTAATAGGTACAAGCTCATTAGTCTTGTAACCTTTCAATAATGGTTCAAGGAGGTTCTTTTTTTCAAGGTATTCCTTGCTTAATCCGAGATTGTTCATTGTTTCCCAATCAATCTGTTCCGGCTTGAAACGGTATTCGTTTGTTTCTGGTGTTGTGTGTGTTGTTGCCATATCATTTTTATTTTCTTGTTTTTGTTCTTTTTCGGGTTCATTTTTCACCTCGTGTTTTTCCATTTCTTTTTTACCCTCCGGTGTAGGGTTATCTACCTGCTTTTGAAATTTTTTTGCCTTTTCTACAGCTTCTCCTGCCTGCACTTTAAAGAATGTGAAATTGGTAGGATCTTTTAGCTGTCTCCAAAAATTGGATAGGAAATTGGAAACGAAATCGCCGTGTTTGTCCACACGCATAAAATCAGATTGGTTCTTTTTGGTAGGGTCAACGGTTTCCATTTTGCCGTTTTCGTCAATGCTCTTTACGGCTTGGATTTTCATTTTTTCCTTATCCAATATTAACAGTATGTCCGACAGTTGTTCTGGTACGTTCTGAACAGATTGCTCGGAGGTTTCCTGTTTCTTTGTTTCTTCGCTCATAATCTGAAAATTTTAAAGTTTTTATGCCGAAAGTAAAGGAAGTGCTTCCTGCTTAGCCTAAAGTGGCAGTCAATGGAAATGTTTGGCTTTCATTGGCGTTCTGTTCTATTTATTAAAGCTCTCTCTGATAAACTGATGTACATCTGATAATTTATAATACAATTTCCCGCTAATCGTGTAATATGGGAGCTTCCCAATAGAGCGATAACGTTGCAGAGAACGATTACTGACTTTCAGCATTTGCAAAATATCCTGATTGTCGAGTAGTTCCTCTCCATCAATGGTATTTCGTTTCTTTTTTAAATCGTTAATATTGTCGCCCAACATATCAAATCTGTCCATGATGCGTTCCATCCACGATATAAATTCCATTCTATCAATATTCATAGCACATGTTTTTAAGGATTTATTTTTTTGTCTGTTTTCAGCTTTCTGCCTTTTGCCATAAGTCATCATAGCTTGTATCATTCAGCCTTTGTAGATAATCAGCAATAGTATTTATCCAGTTATTAAGCTGTATCCCTGCTGCTGCTTCAATAGTTATAATTTTCATCGCATTGCTCTTTAATGTTTACAATGCAAAATTGAGAAAGGTGGCAGTGTTTGTCTGCCAAGCCTTGCCAATTGGTTTAGCGGTTTTTTGAAAATTTTACAATTTGACGGAAAGCCTTATTAAATAAGGCTTTCGTTAGATTTTCCGATTTGAGCCATGGTAAAACAAGCCCTTATGCCAGTTGGCATATATGGGCAGATGCAAACACAAAAAAGCAATACGGGATGCGTATCGCTTTCAAACTCTTTATTGATTGGAGTGTTTATAAGTCTTTATCCATATATTCTTCCAATGCCTGTTTCAACTGATCTAAAAACAAGGTTCGAGAACCTGCACGGGTTTTCATCCGGTGGAATGCGTGATGCACATCGGTCAGTGGTATTCGAAACAACACTTGTGAAATAGCAGTGAGCTTCCGGATGCCTAACTTACCGTCCGAAATAGCACCAGATGCGTATAGGGCATACGTTAGCTCAATCAAAGCATTCTTGCTGTCCGTCCAAGATAGCTCTTTAATTTCGCTGGTGCTGCTGAAAAATGTATCAGAGTTTTCTTCGGGACTGATTTTGGTTAAGAGGTAGGCATATAACAGGTCGTTGGAGAGAATACGAGCTAATTTGTAATCGTAATAGGTTGAGAAAAGCGGGTCGATTTCAAACACATAACTATTAAGCCCTTCGAGGTAATTTATCTGCCCCCGTTTAAAATATTCTTGATCTTTATCTATTCTGCCTGAACGGTAGTATCGGTAAAAGTGGGAATTGCAGATATGTTCCCTGAACTCAATCTTCAGCTCTGTTAAATGTTTCGAGAAATAGTTGCGGTAGATTTTTCCATTATTGACCGGGCACGAGGTTTCTATCCGGTACAGTTTATTATAGTAAATTAGCTTTCCGAGGATTTGGGGCTTAGTCATTTTAAAGAATTCAATCTCTTTTGCCTCGTTCTCAAATCCCGAACTTAACACATATTCTTTTGCCGAAACCAATAGCTCCTGAAGAAAGACCGTCATTTGAAAAGCTTCTTCAATTAGTCCCGAGCACGTGACTGAGAGTTTCCGTTCTTGTTCCTGAATTTCGCTAACAATATTGTTTATTGACTTTCTCATAAAGGAAGATTTTACTATCAATATCGGTATCACACAAATTTTACCAATAAATAGTAATTTAATAACCAATGTGTCCCTACAATGGGAAAGATTTTAATCGTTTTTCATCGGCGGTTTATCACTTAACCACCCATAAACGATAAATACTAAATTATTAATCATAAATTTGTATTTGTGTATTTATGTAAATTAAAAACTGACTTTGTGATATATGGGGACATTGTTTATAAAAAATATGGTCTGCAACCGCTGTATTCTCGTTGTTCAGAACGAACTCGATAAGCTCGGTTTAGAGGCTAGTAATATAAAATTGGGAGAAGTTTCTCTCGTGAAAGATCTGACTACAAAAGAACGAGAAGCAATAGAAAGTGCGTTAGATCCCTTAGGTTTTCAGGTCATTGATGACAAGAAAAGTCGCATGATTGAGAAGATAAAAAACGTTATCATTGAATTGGTACATCATCAGGACAATGACGTAAAAACAAATCTTTCCGATGTTTTAAGTGATGCATTACATAATGATTATAATTATCTTTCTAATTTGTTTTCTGATATTGAGGGTACAACTATTGAAAAATATTTTATAGCTCAAAAAGTAGAAAAAGTGAAAGAACTTTTAGTTTATGATGAGTTATCATTAAGTGAAATTGCCGATCGCATGAACTATTCAAGTGTGGCTTATCTAAGTAATCAGTTCAAGAAGGTAACAGGTCTTACACCTAGCCATTTTAAACAAATTCGAGAAGACAAACGTAAGCCTTTAGACGAGGTTTAAGTAAATCTTACAAATCAAACCCATAATTTCACAATAAATATCTATCTATTTATTGTCAATTTTGTATTGTAAAATAAAGCAATCGAAATATGGCAACAAATAAAGAAATAATTTACATACCTCTAGAGGATGTAGAAAGCGAACACTGTGCATTGATAGTCGAAAAAGGACTAGCGCAAGTAAAAGGCGTTGAAAGTCAAAAAGTTGAAATCAATAATCGCAGAGCTGCTATTACGGTTAAGGAAGAAGAAGTAGTCGCTGATGCTGTAAATGCCATAAGAGATTTAGGTTATGGTGTACCAACAGTAAAAGCTAGTTTTCCGGTTTTGGGAATGACTTGTGCTTCATGTGCAGGTAGTGCAGAAAGTGTGGTGCGTTATGTACCTGGTGTTGTTAATTCTTCTGTAAACTTTGCTACTGGAAATCTTTCTGTTGAATATTTTCCAAATATGACAGATGCCAATGCTATTCGAAAAGCTGTTCAAGCTGGAGGCTATGACTTGTTGATTGAAGATGAATCTAAACAACAAGAAACATTAGAAGCCATCCACGAAAAGAAATTCAAACAGTTAAAAAATAAAACCACTTGGGCGATCATTCTATCATTACCTGTAGTTGTTATAGGAATGTTCTTTATGGATATGCCTTATGCCAATGAAATTATGTTGGTATTTTCTACTCCGGTAGTGTTATGGATTGGTCGTGATTTTTTTATCAATGCCTGGAAGCAAACCAAAAACAAATCTGCTAATATGGATACTTTAGTAGCGTTGAGCACTGGTATCGCCTATCTGTTCAGTGTTTTCAATATGGTATTTATGGATTTCTGGATGGCAAGAGGCATTCACCCCCACGTGTATTTTGAAGCTGCAGCGGTTATTATAGCCTTCATTCTTTTAGGTAAGTTATTAGAAGAAAAAGCAAAAGGAAATACTTCGACTGCTATCAAAAAATTGATGGGATTACAGCCTAAAACCGTTATCGTCATTCAAAAAGATGGTACAGAAAAACAAACGGCTATTGAAGATGTGAATGCTGGTGATATTATTTTAGTAAAGCCAGGTGAGAAAATTGCTGTGGACGGAATGGTGATATCTGGTAACTCTTATGTAGATGAAAGTATGTTGAGTGGCGAACCCGTTCCTGTATTGAAAAAAGAGAAAGAAAAAGTATTTGCAGGAACCATCAATCAAAAAGGTAGCTTCCAATTTGAGGCGGTGAAAGTGGGTAAAGAAACTATGCTTGCACAAATCATCAGAATGGTGCAAGATGCGCAAGGTAGTAAAGCTCCAGTGCAAAAATTAGTTGATAAAATTGCAGGTATTTTCGTTCCTGTAGTAATTGGTATCGCCATTTTGACTTTCGTTTTATGGTTGATTTTAGGCGGAGACAATGGAGTTGTACAAGGTCTGTTAGCCGCCGTTACGGTATTGGTTATTGCCTGTCCTTGTGCTTTAGGATTAGCTACTCCAACTGCGATAATGGTAGGCGTTGGTAAAGGTGCAGAGAAAGGTATCTTGATTAAAGATGCTGAAAGTTTGGAATTGGCTAAAAAAGTGCAAGCTATCATTTTAGATAAAACAGGAACCATTACCGAGGGTAAGCCAGAAGTAACCGGTATTACGTGGTTGAATAATGATGATACTACTAAGAATATTTTGTTGAGTATTGAAAAACAATCAGAGCATCCATTAGCGGAAGCGGTAGTAAAAAACTTAGAAGGTACATCAACCGTAAGTTTGAGTGGATTTGACAGTATTACAGGTAAAGGTGCAAAAGCCGACTACAATAACGAAACTTACTATGTTGGAAACAAAAAGTTATTGTTTGAAAATAACATTAGTATTCCTACTCAGTTACAATCTCAAGCTGATGAATGGGGTAAAGAATCTAAAACGGTAATTTGGTTTGCCAATAGTAAAGAAGCACTTTCTGTAGTGGCTATTTCTGATAAAATTAAAGAAACTTCAGTAGCCGCAATTAAAGAATTGCAAGGTATGGGTATTGATTTATACATGCTTACAGGCGATAATGAAGCAACAGCAAAAGCTATTGCTGAGCAGACTGGAATTGGTCATTATAAAGCAGAAGTATTACCACATCAGAAAGCAGAATTTGTAAAAGAACTACAGGCCCAAGGCAAAGTAGTTGCAATGGTCGGTGACGGTATCAACGATAGTACAGCTTTGGCAACAGCCGATGTAAGTATCGCAATGGGTAAAGGTTCCGATATTGCGATGGACGTAGCAAAAATGACCATCATCTCTTCCGATTTGACTAAGATTCCACAAGCGATCAGATTGTCAAAACAAACAGTAGCTACCATCAAACAAAACTTGTTCTGGGCTTTTATTTACAACCTTATAGGTATTCCAATTGCAGCAGGTATATTGTATCCAATTAATGGTTTCTTATTGAATCCGATGATTGCAGGAGCTGCAATGGCTTTAAGTAGTGTAAGTGTGGTGAGTAACAGCTTGCGCTTGAAGTGGAAGAAGTAAATCTTACAAATCAAACAAAAAATATCGAAATAGTTTAAAACGTTTTGCTGCTGATATTTGCAGTAGCAAAACAATAATTATAAAAATATGGGACAAGAGCATAACCACTCGCATAGCGCAAACAAAAAGACGCTAACCATTAGTTTGGTGATTATTACAGTTTATATGGCTGTAGAAGTTGTGGGAGGGTTTTTGACAAATAGTCTTGCTTTATTAGCGGATGCTGGACACATGTTAAGTGATGCCATTTCACTATTCATTGCATTAATGGCTTTTAAATTCAGTAGCAAAATAGCCGATTATGCTAAAACCTATGGATATAAACGCTTTGAAATATTGGCAGCCGTTATCAACGGTGCAACACTAATATTGATTTCTGGATATATTATCTATGAGGCTGTTGAACGTTTTCAGAGTCCGCCAGAAATCCAGTCTAGCGGAATGTTGATTGTAGCATTTATAGGATTACTGGTTAATATCTTAGTGGCCTGGATAATGATGCGTGGAGCGGATGTAAAAGAAAACCTCAATATGCGTGGTGCCTATCTGCATGTCATCAGTGATATGCTAGGATCTGTAGGGGCAATTATCGCAGCCTTACTTATTATGTTTTTCGGATGGGGTTGGGCAGATCCTTTAGCAAGTATTATCGTCTCTGTCTTGGTTTTAAGAAGTGGATATCTGGTTACCAAATCATCTGTTCATGTATTGATGGAAGGGACACCCGATAATATCGAAATTGAGAAGGTAACAGAAGAAATCTTAAAAACCGAGGGTGTCCAAGCTATTCACGATTTGCATATTTGGACAATTACAAGTGGGTTAAATGCGCTTACTTGTCACGCTGTGGTAGATGAACAAATGACAATTGGTCAAAGTGAGACACTTCTTCGGAAAATAGAACATGAATTGGAACATTTAGGTATTAATCACGTAACTATTCAATTAGAGACACCCCAACATCAACATGATAATTCAATATTATGTAATGTAAAAGCTGTTCCTTCAGCACATGACCATCAGCATTAAACTTAAAAATCATTCAATAGTACTTAAATAAGCTTTAATCTTTAAAAAATAAATAAAATGAAAATGAACAAATTAATGATATCGGCTTTAGCCTCTTTAGCCATTTTCTTTACTGCTTGTGGAGGTGATACAAAAGCAGGAAAAGATGGACACGCACACGCAGAAGGCGATGGACATAACCATGCTACAGAACAACAAGTTGAGAAGTCAGTCGATAAAATTGCGGGCAAAGACAGAAATGAAAAAGGTGAATTGATCGATGCACACGGACACTTGATTACCGGTTGTCCCGGACATAAAGAAATGGTAGGCTCTGAAGGTGATATGTGTCCTAAATGCGAGTATATGACGATGATTCCTATCACTTGGGATATTACTGGGGTAGATACGGTAAGGGTAACCTCTTTACCTGATTATAATCCGCCTGCGGACAAGTTGAAAAAATAATAAGGTCGAGTAGCTTTATTGCGTTTGCTAAAGCGGTGGTTTCTGAAAAGGAACTACCGCTTTTTATTTGCCCAAAATCCGTAAAAATTACAATTGTTAATAGTCAAATTGCACTTTTACGACCTTGCAGATAACTAGATTTGTGTATGGTCAAAATAAATGGAGGAATTTTTCATATGACGAATATTGATAGAAGAAATGCTAGCCTTGTATACCAAGCTATTGGAAATATAAGGACAGTTCTGATGAAAAAGAACATACAAGACGTAAAAATATCTGATATTACCTCAGTTGCCAACATTTCTAAAAGTAAGTTTTTTAGTTTCTTTGGTGGGATTAATACGGTATTGGAATTAGTAATAGCAGAGGAACTTGATAAGATTTATGAACTGATCAGATTAAGTATAAAAAATAAGAATGATAGGAAAAATCTGGTGTCTGAGATAAGTTTGTTGAGAACAATATATATTAGAAAAAATATCATACTCAAAAATTACTATCAAATTTCAGAACAATTACCCAGCCGATATGACAAATTGAAAGAGGCTATTTTTATTAAGGAACAGTATTTGCAGTTGAATATATTAAAGGAATGTTGATGTAGAACCTATAAAAATACCATTGAAGTTTATTAAAGTTAACTTAAAAAGAACTAAAATGACTTTATTTTGTTTTAAATTTAGTATTCACAAAAATATATAGATATGATACAGACAAAATTCCAATCGTGTATAGAAGCCTGCCTTGACTGTGTGGCGATCTGTAACCAGTGTGCTATTGCTTGCTTAAATGAGAAAGAAGTAGCTCATCTAAAAAAATGTATTCAACTCAATTTAGAATGTGTTGCAATTTGTCAGGCAGCAGCCAATATTCTAAGTCTTGACGGTAAATTTAGTAAAGACATTTGCAAACTTTGTATGGAAATTTGCAACGCTTGTGCTGAAGAATGTGAAAAACATGTTGCTATGGGAATGGAGCATTGTAGAGAATGTGCCGAAGCTTGTAGAAAATGTGCTCAAGCTTGTGAAGAAATGATGGCAGCATAATTTAATAAGTATTTTTCTAAAAAAAAGAGGGTATTACATCCTCTTTTTTTTATGTCTTGTACAATCAGTAAATATCATAAAACTAATAAAGAAAAGTATAATGGAAAGCTTGGTTGCAATACCGAAATTTGCAGTATAGAAGTTATAATTAAAGTAAAAACAAAATGTTGAACATTATTAATAGAATTATTTTTGGATTAACTCACTACCACAGTGAGAAATCTGATTGTTGTTGTCACTGTTGAGGACTATATTCAAACCCGATAAGACACTTTACTTTTTCTGGGTTTGGCAAATATCAATCCAACTCAAATTGATAAACAATTTTTTAATTCTTACAAATATTAATAATGAAACAAAATATTCAAGAGAGTGCCCTTGAGACAGGTTTGTCCAATCACTCTAAAACTAAAATAAAAAAATCCCCAGCCATTGTTATTGCATTAGCATTTATCGTCTTAGTATTTGATGGCTATGATTTAGTAGTATACGGAACAATAGTAAAATCTATTCTAGCTTATGAAGCATGGGGGTTAACTACCGCTGAAACAGGCTCTATAAATAGTCTAGCTCTTGTGGGAATGGCAATAGGGTCACTTACTGTTGGCTACCTTACAGATTTAATTGGACGTAGAAAAGTTTTAATTGGAGCAGTCACATTTTTTTCTCTCTTTATGATTGCGACGGCGTTGGCTCCTACACCGTTTCTGTTCGGGATTTTTCGCTTTATTTCTGGTTTAGGTCTCGGTGGTGTAATCCCTACAGCAGTAGCTACAACAGTAGAGTTTTCAAGAGCAGGGCGTAAAAATTTCAATAACGCTTTAATGTTTTCCGGTTATTCTATGGGAGGTATTTTCGCCGCATTGTTGGCTATCGGTTTAGTAGAAACAATTGGTTTCCGTGGAATGTTAGGGATCGGTGCATTGCCATTAATTACCGTTGTACCACTATTACTCTATTATCTCCCTGAAAGTCCGGTATATTTAAGATCAAAAGGTCGCATTAGAGAAGCAGATACAATTATAGCAGAATACGGCTTAACACCCATAGAACCAACTTCGCCAATTAAAAAAGAAGTTCAGCAAGTCGAAAAAAAACGCAATCCTTTATTGGCAATCTTTACAGGCCGCTGGGCATTGATTACAATTGTGTTTTTGCTCGCAGCTATTTCTGGTCAGATTTTAATCTATGGACTTAATACGTGGTTGCCTACGTTATTAACTATTGCAGGTTATTCGGCTACTTCAGCATTAACGTTCTTGTTGGTCACGAATGCTGGAGCAGTAGCAGGTTCGCTAATTGCTTCCCCATTGGCAGACAAGTTCGGAGCAAAAAGAGTTGTTTCAGCGGCATTTGCGATGGCAGGCATTGCATTATTCCTAATGGCTCTTGGCTTTAGTACAGGCGACGGTAATGGATGGTCTATGAGCCTTACTTACCTGCTTGTAGCCGTAGTTGGTTTCGGCTCCATAGGTGCACAAATTTTGTTGAATGGCTTTATCGCTACCTATTATCCCGATGCCACTCGTGGTACAGCTTTAGGTACTATCCTTGCAGTAGGTCGTATAGGTGCAGCAGTTGCAATCATTCTTGGCGGTATTCTTATCGCATCAGAACTATCCAACTTTGCTAATTTCGCAGTATGGGCAATTCCTGCAATTCTTGGTACTATTATCGTATTGAGCATTCCAAATAGTCAAAAGTAACCTTATAAAATTAGAGGAACAGACACCCGTTGTAATAATTACAATGGGTGTTTTGCATTGCATCAACAATACAATTTTACAATTCAGTAAATATCATAAATCTAAAAAGGAATTGCATAATATTTAGGATAACAAATGTACCGAAATTTGCAGTATAAGATAACAATTTAAAATTACATAGAAAATGAAAAAGCTAGTTTTAGGCTTGTCAGTAATCATATTTACTGCCTGTAACAATAATAAGAAAACAGAACAAAGTGCACAAGAAAACAATCAGCCTGTATTAGAACAAGCAACTGTCTCGACGGAACAAGCAAACGAAGTTGAGTTGACCATCAGTGGCGGTGATGATATGAAATTTGATAAGACCGAACTTAAAGTAAAAGAAGGACAAACTGTAAAGTTGATTCTTAAGCATACCGGAAAAGCACCAATTGAAGCAATGGGACATAATGTTGCTATTCTTGCACAAGGTACAGACTTCAATGCTTTCGCTAATGCAGCAATCAATGCTAAAGATAATGACTATATTCCAAAAGAAATGGAAAAAGCCGTTATTACCAAAACAGATATGATTGGTGGCGGACAAACTACCGAAATTACTTTTAATGCTCCTGCAAAAGGTTCTTATGATTTTTTATGTTCTTTCCCAGGCCACTACATCTATATGAAGGGTAAGTTCATTGTAGAATAAAATCATAATTTTAAAATCAGTAAAAGTCACAAATCTTACAAGGAATACCATAATAATAAGTATCAAATTAAGACGGAAATTTGTTAAACATTAAAAATAAGATAAAATGAAAAATTTGGAATTAAGCATACCAGACATGCAAAGTGCTCACTGCCAATCAAGAGTAAATGGAGCAATCAAAGATATTAATGGCGTTACTATTGAAAAATTAGAAGCAGGGAAACTTGCTGTTTCAATAGAGAATGATAGTGTGAAACAAGAGTTGGTCCAGGCTATTGAGAAAGCTGGCTACAAAGTAGATGGCGGAGATAGCGAAAAAACGTCAAGCTGCTCTTGCTGCGTGTAAGTTCAATATTGCTCGGGGATTTGCTGAATATATCCCTGGGCTTTTCTCCATTTACTCTTAGGGTACCAAAACAGTGTTTCCCAATCTCTAACATAAAAAGTTATGTTACATCAATTAAAATTAGGTGACTGTTCGGATGTAATAACGAAAGTACACCGGGTAGCAGATCAGATTATTCAGACCCAATTGGATACAGGTTCATCTGCTCCGTTTGCGATTCAGATAACAAGCGAACTCAATACGGATTATCAAGAACTGAACAATCTGTTTCTTTTAAAATGTGATGTCAGCCTTGAAATTATATTTACAAAGCGAATAATTGAAAAGGTAAAAGAATTGCTGGTATATACCGAGCAAACTATCACGCAAATTGCAAAATCGTTAGGTTATAAAAAAGCTTCGGAGCTTACCGAGCAATTAAAGACCTATACAGGATTAACGTCTGCCCATTTCAAACAGATAAGAAAAAACAAGCTGGCAATTATCAGAAGACAGCAAGAAAAATAAAACGAAATTTAATTATCAAATATCATGTTTTGATGAACCTCTCTTTGTGAACAACAAGTAGAGGTTTCCTTTTAAAGATAACAAAGCATATAGAAATCATTTAAAATGAAGAAATATACGTGGCGAACCCATAAAACTGTGAAGGAAACACAGGATACTCTGACCATATACTTTGAAACCGATCAACAACAATTTTCCTATTTGCCGGGTCAGTATCTAAATATCAGATGCAACATAGATGGAGAGATGGTAATTCGCTCGTATTCATTTAGTTCCAAACCCTCAGATCCTAATCCAGCTATTACCGTAAAAAGAGTAACTGGAGGAAAAATGAGCAACTATATTTTTGAAAATGCAGACCAAATAGAAATATGGGAAATCGAAGCACCGTTTGGGAATTTTGTTTTGGAAGATACAATAGCTGCACAATCCAAAATAGTCCTGTTGGCCGGTGGTAGCGGTATCGCACCTTTATTCTCTATGCTCAATAGTATTGATAGTAGTCGTCAAATTCCCTTACTGATATACAGTAATAAAACGCCCAGTGAAACTATTTTTTATAATGAACTGGAAACTTTAGAGATAAATGAAAGTCTCGAAATATGCTATTCCTTTACTGCCCCCGAATTTATCTCTACTAAAATCAATCATATTGCAGGACGATTCTCTCTATTGGTACTTCGTTCCATAATCAAAAGACTTGTTCCTGAAATAAACGACGCCCATTACTACATTTGTGGACCTACCGGCTTAATGGATTTATATAAAAATGCCTTAACAGGACTGAATATTCCAGAAGAAAATATTCATTTGGAATATTTCGACCTAGTTCCAGTTGATGTGGGAGATTTGGAAACTGACGGTGTTGTAAAAGATGTGATTGTAAATTACTATGAGGACTACTACGAGAATGATGAAAAGCAGACCTATGAATGCACATCACTCATTGAGGTGCAGCCGAAGCAATCTCTTTTGGATGCAATGAAAGAGCATCATATCAAAGTAGCGAGTTCCTGCAAAAACGGAACCTGTGGGGCTTGTTGGGCAGTAAAAACAGATGGCGAAGTACGGATGCTCCATAATGGGGCTCTGACAGAACAGGATATTGCCGAGGGAATAATTTTATTGTGCCAAAGCTATCCGACAAATGCGGATGTATGTGTAACTGTATCGTGAATAAGAAAAACGATATTGATTAAATAATATGCTGTTAAGCCTTTAATTTGATATTAAAATACTGACGACATATCGAAATAGCTAGAGATGTGCAACTTACTCTTTTGTAACTACTTTAATTCCGTTCATAAGCAATTCTAATGTTCGCTCAATGGCAGATTGACCAGACATCTGAACATATGCAACTGCGCCACCTACCATTGATATTAATATCAGTAAATCTTTTTCACAACAAAAGTCATCTCGTAATAAGTTGCTATTTTTTGCGAGTTGAATTGGTTTTTCGAAAATCTCAAACAATCTGGAAGAAGTCAAGGTTTGTTCCTGTCTGTTGATATAAGGTAAAAAGTTATGATATTCCACCCGTTGTATCAATACCTTTTTTAACAACAGATAGAATCCATTTTTGTTTTCTTGCAATGCTTTAGCGTATAAATCAAGTTGATCTAGATTGTAATGAAATACTGCCGACACAAGAGCTTCCCGATCCGGAAAATGACGATAAAAAGTCATTCTGGAAACATCAGATTCTTTGGCAATTTCAGTCAATGGAATATCTATTCCTTTCTCCATGAATAGATTCAAAGCAGTTTTTACAATTTTTACTTTATTTTGAACAGAATCGGATCTAGCTTTCAAATTCATATAATGATTTTAATTGGTGCAAAATTAATAATTTTTTAAATGTTACACTATGTAACATTTATTTGTTGTTTGTTTATCTTTGATAAGAAACAATAACTTCAATATCCTATGAATGCAATTAATCCTGATAAAGTATTTTCACCCGCAAAATTAGGACCCATTACTCTTCCGAATCGGGTTATAAAAGCGGCAACCAGTGAAGGCAGAAGCCCTGACGGAAAAGTTACACAATCATTAATAGACTTTCATGAGGGCTTTATAAAAGGAGGGGTTGGTATGACAACTATTGCCTACTGCGCTATTTCCGCAGAAGGTTTTGCAGCACCGGGAGAAATTTTGATGGTTCGTGAAAATATTTCAGGCCTCAAACAATTTACACAGGCGATGCATAAGGCTGGCGGAAAAGCCTCCGCACAGTTAGGGCATGCCGGTCCCGTAGCCACCAAACAAATCACAGGTGTACAACCAATTGCTCCGTCAAGGTTTAGAAGTCCTTCTAGTTTTCAGGTTTGTCGTGAAATCGGCCGAGAGGAAATGAAAACCATTATCAGGCAATTTGCGGATGCCGCAGAAGTTGCTGCCGATGCCAATTTTGATGCGATCGAACTTCATTTTGGGCATTTGTATCTGGTATCTTCTTTTTTCAGTCCTTGGATCAACAAAAGAAAAGATGAATATGGCGGTTCTATTGAAAATCGTACACGTTTTGCAAAAGAAATCCTTCTTGCCGTAAAAGAAAGGGTGAAAGACCGTTTGGCAATTATTGTTAAAATGTCTATGGATGATGGTATTAAAAACTCAATCTGGTTAGATGAGTCCACACAAACAGCAAGAATTCTGGACGAAACAGGCGCTGTTGATGCGTTTGAGCTAACGATGGGATCTTCGGTAAAAAATCAAATGTATCTGTTCAGAGGTGAAACTGATTTAGAGGGCATGTCAAAAACACAGAAAGGAATTTTCAGATTGGGGGTAAAATGGTTTGGAAAATTAGTGTTAGGTGAATACCCGTACGAACATCTTTATATGCTTAAATCGGCTCGGCAATTCCAGACAGTAGTGAAAAAAGCTCAACTGATTTTGTTGGGAGGAATTAATGATTATGTGCATTTGCAAACGGCTATGCAGGAAGGTTTTGACTTTGTTGCGATGGGAAGGGCATTACTTCGCGAGCCCGATATCATCAATAAATTAAAAGATAATCCGTTGGGAAGAGGAAGATGTATTCAATGCAATAAATGTATGTCTACTGTTTTTCAGACAACCAACTGTGTTTTTATACCCGAATACGCTACTTCGTCTAAACTACCTGTATAAATTATAATTAAAAAAGACTGAATATGAGCAAGA
Source organism: Flavobacterium sp. I3-2 (assembly GCF_013389595.1). Lineage (NCBI taxonomy): Bacteria > Pseudomonadati > Bacteroidota > Flavobacteriia > Flavobacteriales > Flavobacteriaceae > Flavobacterium > Flavobacterium sp. I3-2. Next base: position 3,481,761 of record NZ_CP058306.1, on the reverse strand, counting down.
AAGAAATAATCCCGGGGCCAACAGCCACAGATATTACCGTAGATTTGGTAGTTGTAGGTTCGGGAACCGGTATGGCAGCTGCACTAGCAGCCCATGAATTAGGATTAAAAGTATTAGTTATCGAAAAAACAGCTTTGGTTGGTGGCTCTACTGCACGCTCCGGTGGTGCATTTTGGATACCGGCAAATCCTGTTTTGAAACAAGATGGTTCCGATGATACATTGAAAGATGGAGAAACATATTTAACGAATTTAGTTGGAGATAATGCTCCTAAATCCCGTTGGGAAAACTTCTTGCAAAATGGTTCAGCAGCAGTAGAAATGTTGGAGAGAACCACGCCTATGAAATTCTTTTGGGCAAAAGGATATTCAGATTATTTCCCAGAAGTTGCAGGTGGTAAAGTCTTAGGAAGAACATGCGAATGTCGTCCTTTCAATATGAACTTATTAGGAAAAGACACAGCAAGGTTTCGTCCCGGCCAACTTGAGGCACCTGTACCTGTACCCGTGACAGGCTACGATTACAAATGGCTCAACTTAATGAAAAAAACACCATTTAAGTCTATACCAATTATGCTGAAAAGAGGAATTCAGGGAATTGGTGGGTTATTGATTGGAAAAAGATTAGTTGGTGGTGGCCAGGCACTGGCTTCAGGGATGTTTGCTGGTTTAATTCGCTCAGGTGTACCGGTTTGGACCAATACTTCAATTACAGAATTATTGTTTGATGGTGATAAAGTAACTGGAATAAAAGCGGTTCAAAACGGAAAATTGGTTCAGATAAATGCGACGAAAGGTGTGGTTTTGGCAGGAGGCGGATTTGATCATAATATGCTAATGCGCCACCAATACCAATCTCCCTCTTTAAAAAATGTAAGTTTAGGCAGCGAAGGCAATACAGGTGATACCATTCTGTTAGGAGAAAAGATTGGAGCGGAAATTACCAATATGACTTCAACATGGTGGTTTCCTGCGATAGCTCCGTTAACAGAAGAAGGCGAACCACAAGTATTATTGGCAGAGCGTTCGCTTCCGGGATCATTTTTGGTAAACTATACGGGAAAAAGGTTTATAAACGAAGCGGTGGATTATATGAGTTTTGGACAAATCGTTTTAGAACAGGAAAAGTATGGAACGCCTATAAAAGATATGTGGTTGATTTTTGATCAGAACTACAGAAATAGTTATCTGCTTGCCGGCACACTTTTTCCGGGAATGAAAATTCCACAAGAGTGGTTTGATGCAAAAATTGCTTTTACGGCTGAAAATGCATCTGAACTGGCTCAAAAAGTGGGATTACCTGTCGAAGCATTTACGGAAACATTTGGCAGGTTCAACACCATTGCAGCTACAGGAAAAGATACCGATTTTGGAAAAGGAAACAGCGCTTACGACCGTTATTATGGAGATCCAACACAAATGCCTAATAATTGTCTTCGATCGCTTTCTGGAAAATTATATGCGGTAAAAATCGTTTTATCAGACTTGGGAACATGCGGTGGAATGATGACAAACGAACATGGACAAGTATTGAAAACCAATCAGACCGCTTTCCAAGGTTTGTACGCTTTGGGAAATAATGCCTCAAATATTTTTGGAAATAAATATCCCGGAGCTGGCGGAACCATCGGGCAGGGATTGGTATTTGGTTATATTATAGCACATCACGCAGCAAAAAAATAATAAGATATATGAGACTAAATAATAAGGTAGCAATAATAACTGGGGCAGCTTCCGGAATGGGGGAAGCTATGGCTTATTCTTTTGCCAAAGAAGGAGCAAAAGTAGTAGCGACCGATATTCAAAAAGATAAATTAGAAACTATTGTACAAAAAATCAAATCAGATGGTGGTGATGCCATTGCTCTAGTACATAACGTATCAAAACGGGAAGACTGGTTTGAAAAAGTGCTTCCAGAAACAATCAGCGTTTTTGGAAAACTGGATATTTTAATCAATAATGCTGGAATTTCAGTGGCAGTTCCTTTTGAAGATCAAACCGAAGACACCTGGAAAAAGGCATATGACATCAACATAAGCAGCGTGATGCTGGGGATGCAGGCTGTATTACCACACCTGAAAGAAAGAGGTGGGAGTGTCGTGAATATTTCTTCGATTGCCGCTTTAACCGGAATGTCAGGTCCCGGAGTTTATACGGCTTCCAAAGGTGGGGTTTCAGCAATTACCAGAGCAGCCGCCGTGGATTTCGGACCTTTTGGAATTAGAGTAAATGCCATTAATCCGGGCTATATCTTAACACCTATGAGCGAGGCATTTTTGAATAGTCCAGACTATCAAGCCTATTTTTTAGGAATTATTCCGATGAAAAAATTGGGAATGGCTGAAGATATTTCGAATGCTGCATTATTCTTGGCATCAGAGGAAGCAAAATACATTACAGGGGTAAATTTACCAGTAGATGGAGGAACAACAATCAAATAATGTAGCCCTATATTAATATTCAAAAGCCAGGTTACAACAATTTAACCTGGCTTTTTTATCTTCTCATTTATCAAAAAGTTATGTTAATAGTATTGTTTATGAAACAAGAACATAATTTTTTCTAATAACTTTCTATTAGGTCCTTAAATCAAATGGAAATACAATTTCTACTCATTTTTAAGCGATAATTTCCTAAGCATCGCAGCACTCATTCCATCTGTATAAGCACCGTAAGCAGTGACCAAAATTCCCTTTAAGCCATCTTTTGAGGCTATTCCATAAACAGTAGATTCATCACTGGGGTTGCTATCTCCCTCATATCGGTAGACTTGCTCAATTTCAAAGTCATCAATAGTATATTTATTGTTGCCACAAATTAAGCAGTTGTCTTCAAGATTAAAATCTACATCGTAACCTTCCTTGCGAAGATTTTCAATCGCTACCAACACTGTGGCATATTTGTACATTACATTTGTCATATCATAATATTATTAAGTTACTATTATTCTATCGCTGTACTTTTAGAAATCCTCCTGCAACAAATCTTTTAATTTTTGGTGTTGTACGGACAAGTCAGCATACATTATTTTTAATCGGCTATTTTCGTCGTTTAAATTTACCAATTCTAAAAGGATATCGGATCTTAAATCCTTATATTTTGATTTCAATTCAAAAATATTTGTACCATATATACCATATTTCTCAAAAAGTTCCAGACCGGTTTTACCTGCGTTATAATCTTTCAATATATCTAAAACTGGATGTTCGTTTATTTCTTTACTATTCATTTTAATGGATATTGTCTATTACAAAATTCGTTATGATTAATGGTACTGGATATATACTTTTCCTTGATTAGTTTATGATATTTAATGTTGTTGAATATACTTTCTTAAAATATCACAAAAGAAAACCGAAATATCATAAAGTCTTATTTTTAGTAAATGCTGAATTTTGTTTTTTAAATATAATATAGAGCTTATGACACTGTTAATAAAAGGAATGGTGTGCAATAGATGTATGTATGTTCTTGAAAAAGAGTTAACTATTTTGGGTTTTGAAGTAGTGGATGTAAAACTAGGAGAAGCGATAATAAAAGATACAGTAGCTTTTTCGCAAAAACTGGGAGAAATCGAAGCGATGCTGAAAAGTAATGGCTTTGAATTAATGTATAATAAAAACCAAAAAGCAATAAACAATATTAAAGAGTTGGTTGATAATGGTATTAATATGCAATTGGAAAGTGGAATACCTACAAAATTTACAGCTCTTATAAGTAATAAGTTAAACAAGAATTACGATACACTGAGTGCATTGTTTTCTTCAGAAGAAGGAATAACACTTGAAAAGTACATTATTCACTGTAAGATTGAAAAAGTAAAAGAACTTTTGATGAATACAGAAATGTCTTTGACCGAGATTGCTAATGTATTAGGTTATAGTAGTCAGGCATACCTTTCCAATCAATTGAAAAAGCATACAGGCTTTACATCAAGCTATTTTAAACAGCTAAAGGATAGGGATAATCAAACTTTGATTCTTTAAATCAAAAGACTGAATTATTCACGTCCTGTTATTTAAGTTAAATGTAACTGTGAAGAGCTACTGATCATTCAGTAGCTCTTCGTTTTATGTCAATTATTACACCTTATGAAAAGTAAATTTCACAACTTTTAGCGGTCATTTCGTATAGCTGTTTGTATGTTGTAAACCGACCTTTGTCCCTGAAATCTAAAGTTAAAATAAACGTAACAAAATAAATGTAAAGATGAAAACAGGTAAAATAGGTTTACTATTCCTTTTCCTAATAGGGATAGGTTTGATACAGAGTTGTAAACAAAAAGAAGAAAAACAATTAAAAGATGAGCCTCCGGTTGTAACAGTAGGTACGATCCAAAGTTCAGAAACAGAAGAATCTGTTGTTTATTCAGGTTCCATCGTTCCAGATAATATGACCACCGTGAGCTTCGCTGTTCCCGGAACAATCAATAATGTGAGTGTCAATGAAGGTCAAAAAGTTAGTAAAGGACAGTTTTTAGCAAGTATAGATGCTACAGAATATGAAGCGGCCTTGCAAATAGCCAATGCTACATTAGAACAGAGCGAGGATGCATTCAGAAGGTTTGATGAATTGTATAAAAAAGGAAGTTTTCCTGAAAAAGATTACATCGATATCAAAACTAAAGTTGCACAGGCACAGGCAAATAAAAAAATTAATAAAAAGCGTATTGCCGACAGCCGTTTAATGTCGCCTACTAATGGAATAATTACAGTTAAATCAGCTGAAATCGGAGGTATGGCAGCACCAGGAGTACCGGCTTTTACAATTGTTAAAACAGATCTTGTATACGCTCAATTCTCAGTACCTGAAAGCGAAATAGGAAACTTCAAACAAGGTATGCAGGTAGAAGTAAACATACCTACACTGCAACAAAATTTCACCGGTAAAATTACAATTATCAATCCTGTGGCTGATGAAATTTCCAAAGCATATACTTTAAAAGTACGTCTTGACAATTCAAAAGGTGTTTTAATGCCTGGGATGATTAGCGAAATATTTGCAGGTATTCCGGCTAAAGTTAAACAAGTGCGTGTACCACTTACAGCTATCATAAACAATGTTGATAAAATCCCTCACGTGTATGTGATAGACAAAAATAGCAATGCAAAACTGACAAGGGTTACTGTTGGTAAAATTGCAGGCGATGAGGTTATAATAACCAACGGACTTGATGAAAATCAAACTATTATCCTTGCCGGGCAAAATAATGTAAAGGACGGACAAAAAGTAAAAACCGAAACAGCTTCAGTAAATACAACTGCTTCAAAAACAGAATAATTTATGAAAAAAAAGATAAACCTCGTTGAGGCGGCAATGAAATATCCACAGGTACCGATAGCGATTACCGTTATCATGGTGCTTGCAGGTTTGATTTCATTATTGACAATGCCAAGGAGTGAAGACCCGCGTATAACAGTTAGACAAGGGCTTGTCGTTGCTTTTTATCCAGGAAGTGACGAAGAACAGATGGAGAAAGAAGTAACGGATAAACTGGAACAATATCTGTTCGGTTTTGAAGAAATAAAGAAGGAAAAAACACATTCAGAAAGTAAACCTGGACAGGTTGTAATCACAGTTGAATTACAGGACTATGTCAAGGATACTAAAAAATTCTGGAATACTTTACAGCACGGTTTAGATGCCAATATGCCTTTGATACTTCCGCGAGGCGTACAAGGGCCGTATGTGAACAGTGATTTTGGTGACGTGGTGGTTCAGATGATTGCTGTGTCTGCACCAGGACGTACATATGCCGAATTGGAAAATTATCTGGATGAATTGGAAGACGGTATTAAAACGATTCCTCAAGTTTCAAAAATAAAACGTTACGGAGGTCAGAAGCAACAGATATATGTCACACTTCGTGAAGATGTATTAAAACAATATGGTTTTGGCATCAATGAAATTGCTTCCACATTGAGCCAGCAGAATGTTACGATCCCAAGTGGAGATATTGAAATTGACAAAAATCGCTTATTGATTTTTACAGATGCTCAGTACCAAAATGAAAATGAAATCGGTAATCTGATTGTATATAGTTCTCCTCAAGGTGGTAATATCCGTTTGCAAGATATTGCCAAAATAGAACGAAGATATGAAGACCTAAAAAGTAAAATTACTGTAGCTGGTAATGATGTAATGATGCTTACTGTAGAAATGCAACCTGGTCAGAATATTGTTGACTTAGGTAAAGCATTGACCCAAAAAGTAACAGAAGTAAAAGAAGTTTTACCTGCAGATGTACAGGTCAATACCATTGTAGATCAGCCTGCTGTAGTAGATATGAACTTAGGGCATTTCTTTATTGAGTTTGCAATTGCCATTGGAGCCGTTATTCTGGTGGTAATGATTTTGCTTCCGTTTAGAGTAGCTACGATTTCTGCTATTGCGGCACCTGTAACCATTTTGGCGACATTTGCCATTCTGAATATGATAGGTGTAGAAATGCACCAGGTTAGTTTAGCTGCATTGATTATTGTACTTGGAATGGTCGTCGATGATGCCATAATTGTCGTAGACAATTATATAGAAAAAGTAGATGAAAAAGTACCGTCATGGACTGCTGCCTGGCAAAGTGCAACACAGCTTATGGTTCCGATATTCACTGCGACACTTACTATTGTTCTATCATTCTTACCATTAGCATTTACACTAACAGGAATGACACGAGAGTTCGTACAATGGATACCAATTACGGTTAGCATAGCCTTGGCAGTTTCATTCTTAGTCGCGTTGTTTCTTACACCATATATGTGTTATCATTTCCTTAAAAAAGGATTGAAAAACCATGATACACAAAAACCTAAAAAACGTAATTTCTTAGATAGAATGCAGGATGGTTTCGACAGAGCTATAGAGTTCTGTATGAAATATCAGAAAACGACTTTGTTTGCAGGTCTGGCGATTTTCTTCCTTTCATTTGTAGTAGGAAGCCAAGTGAAAACCGAGTTTTTCCCAATTGTGGAAAGAAATCAGTTTAATCTTGAATTGTGGATGGACAACGGTACAAATATTCACGAAACAGAAGCGGCAGTTAAAAAGATTGAAAAGGAAATCGCAGGAGACAAGCGTATTGTTACCACAGCAAGTTTTATTGGTACAAGTTCACCACGATTTTATTCAACATATTCACCGGAAAACCCGCGAGAAAATTTTGCGCAAATATTTATCAATACAGAAAGTAATGATGCCACAAATGAAATGATAGATGAATATGTTCAAAAATTCAATAATTTCCTGCCAAATGGATATGTCCGCGTTAGACAGTTAAGTAAAAAACAACAGCCTGCTCCGATTGAGATCCGTGTGATTGGTAAAGATATTACGCAACAGAAAAAAGTAGCCAAAGAAGTAGCTACAATACTAGAAAACACAAAAGGAGCAAACTGGGTACGTACAGATTATCAGGATGATTATGTAGGCCTTAAGGCTGTAGTAAAAGAAGATGTCGCTTTACGATTAGGTGTTACCAAAGCACAGATTGCACAGGCTTTAGGTGCTAAAATAAAAGGTTTTCCTATATCACAAATGTGGGAAGGTAACAAAGCCATAGATATACTATTGCGTACGGACGAAGCTGACAGGCAAGATCTGGATGCTTTGGGAAATATGTACATCACCTCATCATTTGGAGCTAAAGTACCTTTAAAACAAGTAGTGGATTTACAACCTTCATGGCATACGGGAGCTATTGTACACCGTAACGGATTGCGAACATTAACTGTTTCTTCTGAAGCACAATTGGGTAGAAAACCTGCTGAAGTGTTCGCCGAGGCACAACCGAAAATCGATAGCTTAGAACTACCTAAAGGAGTTAAAATTGCCTATGGAGGAGAGTATGAAGATGGTCTGGAAAGCGGTCCTAAAATGGGAAAAGCTTTTATGATAAGTTTCGTGTTGATATTCTTAGTTCTGCTATTCCAATTCAAACGAGTGGGCAAAGTGTTCATTGTACTGGCATCATTCCCATTGAGTTTACTTGGAGCGATGCTGGGATTATTTCTTACAGGTTATGAATTTGGTTTTATGGCAATTATCGGTATTACAGCCTTATTGGGTATTGTAGTTCGAAACGGAATTATCCTTGTAGACTACGCTGATGAATTGGTGCGTGATCATGGACACACGATTAAAGAGGCAGCTCTATTAGCGGCTAAGCGAAGAATGAGACCCATTTTTCTTACTTCTATGGCAGCAGCTATTGGATTGATCCCGCTAATGTCGAGTGGTTCTCCTGAGTGGGGTCCAATCTCGAGTACAATATCAATAGGTATTTTAGTCTCTATGGTTACTACCTTATTTATAGTTCCGGTATTGTATAGCAGATTCGTAAAACCGTCAAAGAAACCCTTGAATAAAGGTATACACGAGAAATATGATTTTCATCACGAAAGTTAATTGAAAAAAAATAAATCATGTTACAAAGAAAATATAAAATATTCGTAAAAGCTTTTGTATTTGCTTTTGCTGTTTTACAGGGAACAGATAACCTGTTTGCCCAACAGCAATTAACTCTTGCAGAAAGTAAAGAACTAACCCTGAAAAACAATTACAGGATTAGTAAAGCCAAAGAAGATGTTACTGCTTCCAGATCTGAGAAACAAATATCAGACGCGACGGCAAGACCCAAAATAGATGCTTCTGCAACTGCATTTTACTTTGGTGAGCCATTAAATTCCATGCTTCCTGAGTACGGTTTCGCCCCGATGGTAAGCGTTACTCAGCCTATTTATACAGGAGGAAAGATTAAGTACGGTAAACAAATGGCGGAAACCAATATAGAGATGAGCAATGCTCAGCAGAGATTGGTCGAAGACGATGTGTTGTTAGCTACCGAAACTGCCTATTGGATTGTAGTACAGGCTAAAGAAGAAATAAAAATGGAGAAACAAGTTAAAAGACAGTTAGCTTCCCATTATACTTTTTTAAATAATCAATTCCAGGCAGGTATTATTTATAAAAATGATGTGCTTCGGGCAAAAGTACTTCAAAATGAAAATGAAGCTCGATTACAGGCGGCTGAGAACAAACTAATATTAGCCAAAAAAAGATTAATCCAGTTAACTGGAATAGAAGAACAAACGGATATTGATGTAGTTGGTTCATTGAGTGATGATGAATTTAGAAACTATGAGATGTTACAAAGCGTACAAGTAAATCGTCCTGAAGTAGACTTAGCCACAAGTGCCATAAAAATGAGTGAACTTACAAAGAATATGCTCAGAGCCGATCTAAAACCGACAGTTGGCTTATCACTTAACGGAATGGCTGCCTTTGGAAAAGAAGGTATTAATTTTGGAGATCCAACCAAAAACAGTATGCTTACTTATTTCGGAATGTTAAGCGTAAAGATTCCCGTATTCGATTGGGGAAGTAAGCGAGAGAAAGTAAAGCAACAGGAAGCTAACATACGTTCGGCAGAATATGGATTGAGAGAACTTCAAAGCCAGATTAATGTGGAGATAGAACAAGCAACACTTAACCTTCAACTGCAGGCAAACAATATAGATTTAATGCAGGCTTCACTAATTGAAGCTGATGAAAATCTAAAATTAAGTAATGATCGTTTTCAAGCAGGAACTATCACTGGAGAAGATGTATTAATAGCAGAAACACTTTGGCAGCGTGCGTATAGCAGTATGCTTGATGCAAAAGTAAGATACAAAATTGCTGAAGCTGTTTATCACAAAGCCATCGGACAAATAAAACAGTAGTCATTAACAATATAATGTAGAGGCTCAATATGCCTCTACATTTTTAAAATTGAAATTATGATAAAATGATACAAGAACAGCATACTGATAACCCAAAAGGTGTATTGATGATACCGGATATTTCAGGCTTTACAGATTTTGTTGTCAAGTCGAATATGTTTGTTGGAAAATATATAACAGAAAATCTCCTGAAAGTAATAATGGATAGTAATATTCTGTGTTTTGAAATTTCTGAAATTGAAGGCGATGCAATACTTTTCTATAAGTACCAAAACTTACCGACGTTTGAAGAGAGTTTAATGCAGATAGAGCTTATCTACGGTAATTTTCAAAAGGAATTACAGCGCTTATCTCAACAGTTAGCAATAGAAATACCTCTTTCTTTAAAGACAATAGTCCATTACGGTGAATTTACCCAGTACAAAATCGGAAAATTTGAGAAACTTTATGGTGCACCTGTAGTAGAAGCACACAAAATGCTTAAAAATCATATTGCAGAATATCCCCCTTATGCTTTGTTTTCAAATGCTTTTTTACAAGCCAATTTTGAGCAACCTGAACAATCAACATTAGAATACGATAATTGCGAAGACTGTAAATATTTGCCCGAAATAGGCTACATTCACTATTTATAAGACAGTAACCAGTAAATCTCGTAAATCTATCAAAGAATATTACAAGATGGAATAAAATCGACTTCTATACTTTTACATTGGATTTATTAGCTCATTTAATCCATAAAAGCAAGATGAAAAGTTTAGAAGAAAGGTTAGAAAAAAGAAGTATAAAACCAACATCAGTTAGATTATTAATTTTTCAGACAATGTCTGAATTTAAAAAAGCATTTAGCCTGACCGATTTGGAAACGGAACTAGAGACGGTAAATAAATCTACTATTTTTAGGACCTTGACCCTTTTTCATGACAACTTACTCATTCATACGATCGATGATGGTTCCGGCTCAATGAAATATTCAATTTGTAGTGATTCATGTATGTGCAATGTAGGTGACCTACATGTACATTTCAACTGTAACCGCTGTAAGAATACTTTTTGTCTTGAAAGTATTGCTATTCCACCGATTCAGCTGCCAGATAGTTTTTTATTGGAAAGTATAAATTTTGTAATGAAGGGAATGTGTAATGAGTGTTCGAGATTTTTTAAGAAACAAATAACTCCAAATAAAACCGCATTTTAAAAAACAGCCATATGTAAATATGGCTGTTTTGCATTTGCAACCAGGTTCCCAAATACTACAGCTAATTTTGTTGTGTAAAAATTCATAATATAGATATGGAAAATAGATATAATAATAACTCGAAAATAAAATCAGGTTACGTAGATAACCCAGATTTTGAGGTAAAAAAAATTGAATGTGTAGTTTCTGAAAAAGAAACAATGTATACCTATACATCAATACTTCAATCTATGTCATCACACCCTATAGCAAGAGCTATTTTTAAAGTGTTGCCATCTGTACAATTATCAGACTATAGAATTGAAAAAGTTGAAGAAATACAAGGAGGAATTAAAGGTTTTATTGATAATCATGAAGTAATTATTGGAAATCTTGAATTGATGAAATGTTACGATTTTTATTATGATGAAAGCTTGAATCATATCAATGAAAAGGTGATTCTTGTAATGATAGATGATAGATATACAGGCTGCTTTATAATGAAAGAGGTGTTAAATGACTAAATTTATTTTAAATAAATTGCTAATTACATAATCTTTTATAGATTTCATTCATGAGAAAAATAACTTATTTGTTAAGTTGAGTGCTATTATATTTTTTGTAAGTTTGTACCGACTTATTGGAGGGATTATCAATCAATTAAAGTTTAAAATTAGAGAGGTGAAAATATTTGTATTTATATTCAGTGTTTATATGTTAGGGATGTCAATACTTCCCTGCACAGACGCTTTGTATGAATGTACAGCAAATAACAACCAGTTAGTAGAAATTGGACTATCACATGAAGATAATCATAAAACGGAACACAAAGATTTTTGTAGTCCTTTTTGTTCTTGCCAATGTTGTGGAACCATTACTGTAGCTATTTCGGATTTCAACATAACCGAAGTAGTATCCCCAAAACTTAAATTGAACGCTAAACAAAAGGTTTCTCTTAGAAATGTAAATCTCTATTCCCAATACTCCGGGAGCATATGGCAACCGCCAAAGATTAATGTTTAAAAAGTAATTACTAGTCTTTTCTCTTGCGCTTGTGAAGAATATTTCTTCGTGTGCGTCAGTAAAAATTATTGTACTATCATTTTAAATGATAGAAATCGTATATACTTTAAATATTAATACTAATCAAAAATGTTAGATAACATAATTAAATTCAGTATCAAGAATAAGCTCATTATTGGAGTAATGACTTTGCTGCTGATAATATGGGGCGTATGGAGTGCTACAAAACTTCCTATAGATGCCCAGCCTGATATTACAAATAATCAGGTACAAGTTATAACTCTATGTCCTACTCTAGCGGGGCAGGAAGTTGAACAATTAGTTACATTTCCAGTAGAGCAAAGTATTGTCAATCTTCCTGATGTGGAAGAGATACGAAGTATTTCCCGTTTTGGACTTTCAGTCGTTACCGTTGTTTTTAAGGATGAAGTAGACATCTACTTTGCTAGACAACTGGTTAATGAGAAATTGAAAGAAGCTGAGGAGCAAATTCCTGAGGGTGTAGGCACACCGGAACTATCCCCTGTTAGCACTGGCTTAGGTGAAGTGTATCAGTATATACTACATCCTAAAAAAGGTAGCGAAGACAAATATACCGCTATGGATCTGAGAACAATGCAAGATTGGATTGTTGCTCGTCAACTATATGGAACACCAGGAATTGCTGAAATCAATAGCTTTGGAGGGCTGCTGAAGCAATATGAAGTTTCTGTCAATCCAGATCGTTTAAGAGCTATGGATGTGAGTATTTCCGAAATATTTTCTGCATTGGAAACTAATAACCAAAATACAGGAGGTGCATATATTGACAAGAAACCCAATGCATATTTTATTAGAGGTGTAGGTTTGGTAAACACACTTGAAGATGTAGGGAATATTGTTGTAAAGAATATTTCAGGAGTTCCTATACTGGTAAAAGATGTAGCAGAAGTACGTTTTGGTAATGCCATTCGTTACGGTGCGCTCACCTACAACGGAGAGGTAGATGCTGTGGGAGGAATCGTCATGATGCTCAAAGGAGAAAACAGTGCCAAAGTGGTAGAACGTATTAAGGAGAAAATTCCGACAATACAACAATCTCTACCAGACGATATCGTTATCGAACCTTATCTCGACAGAACAGACCTTGTTGGACGTGCCATAGATACGGTTGAGAAAAATCTTATAGAGGGAGCTTTAATTGTAATTTTTGTCTTAATTCTGTTTCTAGGTAATTTAAGAGCTGGTTTAATTGTCGCTTCTGCTATTCCTTTGTCAATGCTATTTGCATTAGGTATGATGAGATTGTTTGGAGTGAGTGCCAATCTGATGAGTTTAGGAGCTATAGACTTTGGTTTGATTGTGGATGGTTCTTTGATTGTAGTGGAAGCAACAATGCATCATCTAGGGCTTAGAAAATCAAATAAGAGACTTACACAGGGAGAAATGGATGAAGAAGTGTTCGATTCTGCAAGAAAAATACGTACAAGTGCGGCTTTCGGAGAAATCATCATTCTTATTGTATACATCCCAATATTAACATTAGTAGGGATCGAAGGAAAAATGTTTACACCAATGGCTCAAACAGTCAGTTTTGCAATTATTGGAGCTTTAATTCTTTCATTCACCTATATCCCTATGATGAGTGCACTGTTCTTGTCAAAGAAACCTATCACAAAAAAGAACCTGTCAGATAAAATGATGGATTTTTTAAACAAAGTGTATCAGCCCCTTTTAGAAAAAGCTATTAGATTAAAATATGTAGTGATAGGATCAGCGGTAGGTTTATTTGCAATCAGCTTATTCTTATTTTCCCGAATGGGTGGTGAATTCTTACCGAAACTAGGTGAAGGAGATTTTGCAATGCATTGTATTCTACCTCAAGGGACTTCTTTAAGTCAAAGTTTGGAGACATCTATGCAAGCGTCTCGAATTCTGAAAGAATTTGACGAAGTTAAAATGGTGGTAGGAAAAACAGGTGCCGGTGAGATACCTACTGATCCGATGCCTCCGGAGGCTACAGATTTAATGGTCATTCTTAAGCCACAAAAAGAATGGAAAGAAAAAAAATCTTATGATGAGCTTTCAAACGAAATGATGGAAAAACTAGAAAGTATCCCAGGGGTTTTCTTTGAAGCTAATCAGCCTATTCAGATGAGATTCAATGAATTAATGACGGGGATTCGTCAGGATGTGGCAGTGAAAATTTTTGGAGAAAATCTGGATTCTCTATTGGTGTATGCTAATAAAGTTAATACTATAGTACAGACAATTCCGGGAGCGACTGCGCCACAAGTAGAAAGAGTGGATGGACTCCCTCAAATCAACATTGATTATGATCGGGCGAGAATTGCCAACTATGGTTTAAAAATTCAAGATATTAATGACATTGTGAGTACTGCCTTTGCAGGAAAAGCAGCAGGTGTAGTATATGAAAATGAACGAAAATTTGATCTGGTAGTTCGTCTGGACAATGAGCACAGAACCTCTATAGAAGATGTAAGTAATCTATTCATACCAACGCCTAGTGGAGAACAAATTCCGCTTTCTCAAGTAGCTGATGTCAACTATAAATTAGGTCCAGCACAAATAAGCCGTGAAGACGGAAAACGTCGTATATATGTTGGCTTTAACGTTCAGGGAAGAGATGTTGCAAGTGTGGTGAAAGATATTCAAGACAAACTCGCTCAAGAAGTGAAACTTCCGAGCGGCTACTATGTAACGTATGGTGGTCAATTTGAAAATTTACAAAAAGCAAGCGATCGTTTACTCATCGCAGTGCCGATCTCACTTCTTCTAATATTTGTACTTCTTTACTTTACATTCCGTTCACTTAAAGAAGCGGCACTTGTATATGCTGCAATACCTATGAGTGCCATAGGTGGAGTATTTGCATTGTTGTTGAGAGATATGCCATTTAGTATTTCAGCCGGAGTTGGTTTTATTGCTTTGTTCGGTGTGGCGGTACTAAACGGAATCGTACTTATAGCAACATTCAATAGGTTAGAAAAAGAAGGTTGGGATGACATAGTTGCACGGGTAATTGAAGGAACCAAAACAAGGTTACGTCCTGTTCTAATGACGGCATCTGTTGCCAGTTTAGGTTTTCTCCCTATGGCTTTAAGTACCAGTGCGGGAGCTGAAGTACAAAAACCTCTTGCTACCGTAGTAATTGGCGGGCTGATTTCAGCTACAGCATTAACACTCTTTGTTCTTCCGCTACTGTATTTGGTATTTATGAAAACAAATAAAGCAATGAATAATAATAAAATTAAATCGATAACTCCAATAATATTATTGGGCATATTTTTAGGTCTCTCACAAAATATTCAAGCACAAGATATTTCCGCAGATAAAGCTGTCCGAATTGCATTAGAAAATAATTCAGGAATTAAATCTAAAGATTTAGACGTAAGGGCAGCTGAAAGTCTGAAACGAACAGCTTATGAATTACCGAAAACCGAACTAAATATTCAATACGGAAATAACGAAGGATTTGAATATAATGATGGAGTTATGATTTCTCAAAACATTCCTTTTCCCACACTATTTGGAGCAAAAAAGGATCTTATTAAAGAAGAAATTAAAAGCAAAGAATGGGCAAAGGCTCTTTCAGAAAATGAATTAAAGAAGCAAGTACGTACCTATTATTATCAGTTGGAGTATCTTGAAAATAATGCTAAAAAACTTCAATACCTTGATAGCATTTATCTTGATTTTATAAGAGTAGCTAACTTGCGATATAAGACTGGTGATATTGGTAAAATTGATGTAAGTACAGCAAACACTAAACGAGGTGAAATCAACCTTCTTGCTCAACAAAATGAGGTATTAAGAAAAAATGCATACCTGAATTTAAAAAATCTAATGCAGATTGAGGAGGATTTCACCATCGAAAAAGCACTAGAATATAAGCCTGTATTTATAAGTGACATAATAGATAATGATGCTGTTAGGAATCATCCAAGTATTCAATCTCTGTATCAAGAAGCACTTGTTGCTGAAAAAAGTAAAAAGGTAGAAAGAGCGAATGGATTGCCAGACTTTACTTTAGGTTACAGCAATATCTCATTGATTGGTGAACATAGCAAAAATGGTGTAGAAAAGTTTTATGGAAGAGGTCAAAGATTTGGATTTGTCGATGTAGGAATTTCTATTCCAATTTTTACAACCACAAGATCAAGGGTTCGTTCGTTGGAAATTCAAAAAGAATCTGCAGAAATGAATGCGCAATGGCAGGAAAATGTTTTGAAAACAGAAATGAAAAATGCCATGACTCAATATGAGCAAAATGTGAGTCAGTTTAATTATTTTATTGAACAGGCAATTCCGAATGCAGAAGAAATTATAAATGCTTCACGTTTGGGATATAGCACAGGAGACCTTTCTTATGTAGAATATCTGTATGCCGTTCAAACAGCTACTGATACCTATTTAAACTATCTTAAAAGTATACAGCAAATAAATGAATCTGTGATTGTTATCTATTCATTAACAAATAAATAAACAAAATGAAAGTCAATATAATAAAAGTAACATCGGTGTTAAGTATTATTCTAGCATCCTTATTTTTGATATCATGTGGAGGTAAAGAGCATAAAGAAGGAGATGGACATGACCACTCTACTTCCCAAGAATCATCAAAAGAAAGTCACTCAGAAGAGGCTGAAAATATAGCAACGTTAACTGAAGACCAGATAAAGACGGCAGGAATTGAATTAGGAAGTATTGAGCAAAAGTCTCTAACGGCATCTTTAAAAGCCATCGGTAAACTTCGGGTTCCGAATAAGAGCAAAGCTAATGCAACTTCCTTGTTTGGTGGAGTTATTAAAACCTTAACTGTTGAACTTGGTGATTATGTAAGAAAAGGTCAGGTGATTGCAACTATCTCTAACCCTCAGTTTGTTCAGTTACAAGAAGAATACTCTTCCATCCAAAGCAGAATAACGTTTGCAGAACAAGAGTTAGAGCGTCAGAGAGAGTTGAACGAAGGAAATGCAGGAGCTAAAAAGAACTTACAAAATGCTACTGCAGAATTAGGTACTCTAAAAGCTAGAAAAGCTTCATTACAGCAACAAATTCAGATGATGGGAATTAACCCCAACAATATTGCTAATAATAATTTTCGTTCAAGTCTAACGGTAACAAGTCCAATTGATGGTACCATCAGTGATGTATTTGCAAAAATTGGAAGTTATGTGGACGTTTCCTCGCCTATTGTTGAAATTATTAATAATAGCTCTATTCATTTAGATTTACAGGTTTTTGAAAAAGATCTTCCATTAATCAAGGTAGGACAGAAAATTAACTTCACTATTACTAATAATCCGCAAAAAAGCTATGCCGCTAAAGTAACTACTATAGGATCATCTTTTAGTGGAGAAAGTAAATCAATTGCTGTTCATAGTGAAATTATTGGAGACAAATCAGGTTTAATAGATGGAATGAATATCACTGGGCTCGTAAGTCTTGATGATGTGTTGACTTCTGCTGTTCCAAATGAGGCAATTGTGGAAGCGGATGGTAAATACTACATATTTATTAAGACAGATAAGGAACCGGAAGAACATAATGAGGGAGGTCATGACGATCATGGTCATGGTCATGATGAAGGAGAAGCAACACATGGGCATAAAAATGAAAAAGAAGCTTCTGAGCATGCTACCCAAGCAGCACAGAAATCGAATTTTGAAAAAATTGAAGTAGCAAAGGGTACTTCAAACATTGGATATACAGCTATTACTCCGGTTAAAGAGATTCCACAAAATGCTCAGATTGTAACTAAAGGTGCTTTTTTTATTAATGCTAAGCTTAGTAATACAGGTGGTCATAGCCATTAACATAATTTAAAAAAAATCATGAAAAATAATTTTGATGTAATCATTATCGGATCTGGACCAGGTGGCTATGTAACCGCAATCCGTTGTGCTCAATTAGGCTTAAAAACAGCTATTATCGAAAAATATGCAGTACTTGGAGGAACTTGTCTAAATGTAGGATGTATTCCTTCAAAAGCAATGTTAGACAGTTCTGAGCGGTACCATGAAATCAAGGATAACGTAAATGTTCATGGGATCTCTGTTGATAATTTGCAAGTTGATTTGGAAAAAATGATTGCCAGAAAAGCAGATGTTGTTTCTAAAATAAACGGCGGTGTAAGTTATCTGATGAAGAAGAATAAGGTTGAAGTATTTCAGGCAACGGGATCTTTTGTGGATAAAAACACCATTCTTCTGAAATCCGAAAACGAAGAAAAAACAATTACCGGTAAAAATATCATTATAGCGACGGGCTCTAAGCCCGCTTCGCTTCCGGGAATTGACATTGATAAAAAAAGAATCATCAGTTCTACCGAAGCGTTGGTTTTAAAAGAAATTCCGAAACATCTTATCGTAGTTGGTGGTGGTGTAATCGGAATGGAATTAGGTTCGGTTTACGCAAGATTAGGAAGCAAAGTAACCGTACTTGAATATACAGGAGGAATACTTCCGAGTATGGACAAAAAAATGGGAGTCGAACTTCAAAAATCTTTAAAAAAGAATTTAGGTTTTGAATTTTTGCTAAATCATAAAGTTACCGGAGCAACCAATAATGGTGATAATGTAACCGTTACTGCCGAAGATAAAAACGGTAATACCGTAGCAATTGAAGGGGATTATTGTCTAATGGCAATAGGTAGAAAACCTTATACAACAGGTTTAGGTTTGGAAAATGTTGGAGTTGAATTGACTCCACGCGGACAGGTTGCCACCGATAGCAATCTTGAAACCAATGTAAAAGGAATCTATGCCATCGGTGATGTTGTTGTAGGACCTATGCTTGCTCACAAAGCGTCTGAAGAAGGTGTTTATGTGGCAGAAATCATCGCTGGGCAAAAACCTCACATTGATTATAATTTAATTCCTGGAATTGTTTATACCAGTCCTGAAGTTTCAAGTGTAGGGAAAACCGAAGAAGAGCTGAAAACTGAAGGGAAAAATTACAAAGTAGGACAATTTCCTTTTTCTGCATCAGGAAGAGCTATCACAAGTGGTAAAACAGAGGGTATTGCAAAAGTCTTGACAGATGCGGAAACGGATGAAATTTTAGGTTTTCACATTATTGGTGAAAGAGCCTCTGATTTAATAGGTGAACCGACTGTAGCAATGGCATTCAGAGCTTCAGCAGAAGATATTGCACGCATTTCGCACGGGCATCCAACGTATTATGAAAACTTGCGTGAAGCTTGCCTTGATGTTGATAAGATAGCTATTCATATTTAAATGAAAATTTTACAAGCCTTAATGTTTTTTTAGTAGCAAATTAAGGCTTGTATCAGTTTTTCGGGGAGTCTGAAAAGCAGTTTTGTATTTGCAACCAGGTTCCCAAATTTAGATTATAATTTTGCTGTACAAATAGGAATTAGTTAAAAACGACTACTAATACAGTTTACTAAAAAAATAATAATTATGTCAAAAATATGTTGCAGCACCGATGATGGTGGCCTGGATCTTACGGGTAAAAAACCGCACAAACATAAATATGATACTCAAGGTAATCAGTTGTGTTGTGTGAAAACAGAAAAAATTTATAAAAATGCCGGTGCGGCAGATTTGTTGAAAGATGTCAATCACGACGATCACGACCATAGTGGACACGATCATGGCGATGGTGATGGACACGATCACGGTAGCCACGACGATCATGACCACAGCGGACACAATCACGGAAAGAAAAAAGGCGGACACGATCATAGCGATGGCGACGGGCACGACCATAGCCACGATTTAGAAGATAAAACAGCTCTTCAGTTGTTTACTCCGGCAATCATTTCATTGGTATTGCTATTGGTAGCCATTGGTTTTGATAATTACTTTCCACAAACTTGGTTTACGGGTTGGGTAAGGATTATTTGGTATGTAGTTGCTTATATTCCAGTAGGTTTACCTGTTATTAAAGAAGCGATTGAAAGTATTCGTTACAAAGATTTCTTTTCAGAGTTTTTCCTAATGAGTATAGCCACTATTGGTGCATTCGCTATTGGGGAATATCCAGAAGGTGTTGCAGTAATGTTGTTTTACGCCGTAGGTGAAGTGTTTCAAACACTGGCTGTATCAAGGGCAAAAGGCAATATCAAAGCACTATTAGACCAAAGACCTGACGAAGTTACTGTTTTAAAGGACGGAAAAGCAACCATTATTCAAGCAGAAGATGCGAATATTGGCGATATTATCCAGCTAAAGCCTGGAGAAAAAGTAGGATTAGATGGTGAATTGGAGTCAGAAACGGGATCTTTTAACACGGCTGCCTTAACAGGAGAAAGTAAGCCGGATACCAAATCAAAAGGTGAAACGGTACTGGCAGGAATGATTAATTTGAATACAGTTAGTCAGATAAAAGTTACAACAGCTTACACGGACAGTAAACTGAGTAAGATTCTGGAAATGGTTCAGGATGCAACTGCACAAAAAGCACCTACCGAATTATTCATTCGAAAATTTGCAAAAGTATATACACCTATTGTTACTTTCCTTGCTATCGGAATTGCATTGTTACCAGCATTGTTTGTTTCCGAGTATGTGTTCAGTGAATGGTTGTATCGTGCTTTAGTATTTCTTGTTATTTCCTGTCCTTGTGCCTTGGTTATTTCTATTCCACTAGGTTATTTTGGAGGTATAGGAGCTGCGAGTCGCAATGGAATCTTGTTTAAAGGATCCAATTATCTTGACATTCTAGCCAGTGTTAAGAATGTGGTGATGGATAAAACAGGAACAATGACAGAAGGTGTTTTTAAGGTTCAGGAAGTGATTTTAAAACCTGAATTTGACAAAACTGAAATTCTGAATTTGGTAAACGCGATAGAAAGCCATAGCACACATCCTGTTGCGACAGCTATCTATAATTATGTCGGTGAAATAGATAATAATATCAAGCTAGAAAATACCGAGGAAATAGCCGGTCATGGTTTAAAAGCGACTGTAAATGGTAAAGAATTACTGGTAGGTAACTTCAAATTATTAGATAAGTTTAATATTAACCATGATGCTGATACCGCAAATATTGTTTATACCGTAATTGCAATAGCATATGGCGGAAAATTCGTGGGTTATTTGACCATTTCCGATAGTATTAAGGTAGATGCTAAGATTACAATAGACAAGTTGCGTAGTATGGGTGTAAGAGCAGTTATGCTAAGTGGAGACAAGAGCGCTGTAGTCGAACATGTAGCTGGACAATTGGGGATTGATAGTGCCTACGGAGATTTATTACCGGAAGACAAAGTAAGTAAGGTTAAAGAAATAAAATCCAGAAATGGCAGTGTAGCTTTTGTTGGAGACGGTGTAAATGATGCGCCTGTTATTGCGTTGAGTGATGCTGGGATTGCAATGGGAGGATTAGGTAGTGATGCCGCTATTGAAACTGCTGATGTTGTCATTCAGGATGATATGCCATCCAAAATACCAATGGCTATTAATATCGGAAAACAGACTAAAAAAATCGTCTTTCAAAATATAGCATTGGCATTCGGAGTAAAAGCAATAGTGCTTATACTCGGTGCAGGAGGATTAGCCACTATGTGGGAAGCCGTATTTGCAGATGTAGGTGTAGCTTTATTAGCTATTCTAAATGCGGTTCGAATTCAAAAGATGAAGTTCTAACTAAGAAGCTAGACTGCCGCAAGAAATCTTGCGGCAGTTTTTTATCCTAAAAATATTTGTGAAATGGCTAAAAAACAATCACAATCTTCATTAAGCGAAGTACATAATTCTGTAGACACGACTGTTCCTGGTCAATCTCGCTGGCGAAGAGTTTTGGCTTTTTTTGGACCGGCTTATCTTGTCAGTGTCGGATATATGGATCCAGGCAACTGGGCAACAGGCTTGGCCGGTGGTAGCCAATTTGGCTACTCATTACTCTGGGTTTTAGTAATGAGTAGTATTATGGGCTTGTTGCTACAAAGCTTGTCTGCCAGGTTAGGGATTGTTCGAAATAGAGATTTGGCACAGGCAAACCGGGAAACTTATCCTAAGAAGGTAAATTTTGTATTATATATACTTGCTGAAGTCGCTATTGTTGCGACAGACCTTGCAGAAATATTGGGGATGGCAATTGGTTTACAGTTGCTCACGGGAATGCCTTTGATTTGGGGTGTTGCTATTACAGCCTTAGATACATTCCTGTTGATGACTTTGCAAAAATGGGGAATGCGCAAGCTCGAAGCCTTTATCATCGGTTTGATATTCGTTATAGGAATGTCGTTTCTTGTACAAATATGGGTAGCTGACCCTAATGTAGATGAAATTGCAACAGGACTGATACCACATATACAGAATGATACTGCATTGTACATTGCTATCGGTATTATCGGTGCAACGGTAATGCCACATAATTTATACCTACACTCTGCACTGGTGCAGACACGTAAATTTAATCGTGATGATGCCAGTATCAAAAAAGCAATTAAGCTCAATTTTTGGGATAGTGCCATTGCTCTAAATATGGCATTGCTTGTAAATGCAGCTATATTAATTCTTGCCGCTACAGTTTTTTATAAAACCGGACGTTCCGACGTGGCAGAGCTAAAGCAGGCTTATGAATTATTGCCACAGCACCTCGGAAGCGATTTTACAGCAAAACTATTTGCTGTAGCTTTGATTGCTGCCGGACAAAGCAGTACCATTACGGGTACGCTTGCCGGACAAATAGTAATGGAAGGTTATCTACGCTTTCGAATGAACCCTTTGTTGCGAAGACTTATCACAAGGTTACTTGCCATAGTTCCAGCAGCAAATGTTGCTAATGTTGATAAAAAGGCAGCTGTAGGATTGTCAGCAGGGAAAAATTTAGTAGAAATTACAACAGCTAAACTTCCAAAAATAAAGAAGTCATACCATTCAATTAGCGTTCCCATCGAGGAAGCACCAATCACTTTCCAGATTGTTTTTTTGTTAGCAGTTTCGCTCATAAATAATGTGTTTTTGTGTTAATTCTTGTGTGTTTTTTTATAATAATATCATTGCTTGTATTGTTATCATGTCGTCCATGTGTTTTGGTTGATCGAAAGATTTTTGATATTCTACAGAAATTTTAGCATTCTGACCATCAATGTACCAGTTTCCACCTAATTTTAATTCGTTTGCAGGCTTTACTAGACCTTTGAAATCTCTGTAAGAATATCCTACATACGGCTGAATTCTATTACGGAATTTTCCTTCTCCTTCTTTGATGTTTTTAGGCAATAAATACCCGACATGTCCAGAAAACTGATTTCCATCTCCTACAACATTTCCTTGTACATAATTTTCGCCCATGTCCGAATTTTGATATTTCGCATAAGCTGTTATCGAAGAAGATTTTCCGATTGGCGCATCATAAAAAGCATCAACAGCAAGATGAGTTACATTTTCTCCAACCAAATTATCATTTTCTTTTTTGACAATTGCATTACTTTGATTGAAAAATCCTGCTCCGATGTTAAATACTTTTTTAGTTCCTAAATAGGTTCCAACGCGATAAGGTAAAGCATTTGATTCTTGATCTAAAAATTGATAATCAAAATATCCTGAAACCGCATATTTTCCTTCTCCAAGTATCGCTTTTCCTAAATACTTTTCTTGTCCGTTTTCTAAAACTGTCGAAGAGTTTCCATCTAAAGTATTAGTAATAGCATCACTTAATGCTAAACGATAATTCAGTTTTCCAATTCGCCCTTTTGCAAACATTCCCAAATGATTTGAAAATTGATCAGACAAACCAAGTGTTGACCAGTCAGCTCTGTTATTATCTAAGGTCAACATATTGATAGAACCTTGACCATTTCCACGAGAAATTCCACCAAAATTGTGAACTCCAGCACCAATTGCTAAATTGTTTGTTACCTTATATTGTAAAAACATTTCATGCAAGAAAAACGATACATCTGTACTTTTTCCCATCGGAGAAAGATTATTATCATAGATTCCATTTGCACCAAAATGTGTTAAAATCATAAATCGATCATTGATTTGTGAATAAGCAAGAACGTGCGCTCGTTTGATAGAAAATCCATCATTGGCGTGTTTTCCTTCGTAATCCTGAAACCAAGTTTGTCCCAAAAGAATAAATCGGACATATTTACTTCCTTCTGGATTTAATTTAACGACCAAACCGCCGTCATATTCAGAAGCATATTGAGCCTTCAATTCCGTGGCTCCAAAAATGGATAGTAGAGCAATTGCGACAAAAATTTTTTTCATTTTTTAATAAATGGTGTTAGTTGTACATTATTTGTGATTTTGTATTGACTTAATTAATAGTTTTGTAAAAGTGATTTTTGATGCCAAGTATGGAGAATGGATTGGAACGCATATGATTGGCTATAATGTAACGGAGTTGATAGCTCAAACCACAACTGCGCGTAAATTGGAAACAACATGGCACGAGCAATTGGATACTATCTTTCCACATCCAACTATGAGTGAAGCCATAAAAGATGCTATTGAAGATGCCTTAGGTGAGGCAATACATCTATAAATAAATACAAAATACTTTTAAATTTATCTTTAAATTGATTGATTATGAAAAACAGACTAAACTGTTGGAAGTGTGTACTGTTACTGTCTTCACTTCTCGGATTGTTGATACAGATCTAAAATCCAGATTTGGTAATTTTTAAGAAGGCAGATATTTTCATCTGCCTTTCCTCTATCTATTAATTCAATTATTAAAAAAGTCACGGAATATAAAACGTGACTTTTTTAATAAGAATAAACGAAATTAGTCTTAATTTAGAGTAGCTACTAGTGAAACTTCTAATTTATAAGCTTTTCCTACCGGACACATAGCTTTTGCTTGTTCTGCATAGTTTAAAAATTCTTCTTCATTTAAACCTGATATTTTTGCATTTAGCACCAAATCAGAGTTCGTAATATCGAAGCTGGTTGCTGTTATTGTACAAGATGTTTCTAAAGATTCTGCCTCAATCCCTTTGCTTGTAAGTATATAGTTTAACGTCATTGTATAACATGCAGCGTGTGCTGCGGCCATCAATTCTTCTGGATTTGTAGCGGTATTTTCTCCTTCAGATTTATTGTGTTTAAAAACACTGCTTCCAATGGCTGAATGTGCTGCATCGAAATTACCGCTTCCATTTTTAAAATTACCTTGCCACTTAGCTGTTACTTTTGCTTTCATTTTTAAATTTGTTTTAAATTACTTGACAAAATTACTATCTAAAAAACGTGTCATCAATGCATATACTTCATTCTTAATAGGACTTTTTTCCTTTAACGAACACTTTAAAGAGCGTTTCGGAAAGAAAGAGGTGGCAGACCCGTTTGTGATTTGAAAAATCGCACAAAATAGGAGTAGTCTTCATACCCGAGATAATCAGCAATTTCTTTAATGCTTAAGGTTGTATTGGCAAGTAACCTTTTAGCCTGAAGAATAATTCTTTGCTTAATAATGATGCTTGGTGCTACCTGTTTTTCAGATACAATTTTTTTATTGAGGTTTTTAGGTGTGATATTCAGCATATTTGCATAGTCAGAGACATTATGGTGCTTTCGATAATGAAGCTCGACCAATTGACTGAATTTTCTAGCTAACTCCTTATCATATGAAATGATTTGACTATCATTATTTGATTTTATCAAAGTTCTGGTTGCTGAAATGATTATTTGTTTGATGTATGTTTTTATCATTTCTTCAGCCCAAAAATCTTTTTGATTAATTTCTCTTTTTATAGACGAGATTAGTTTTAAGAAAAGTATGTCCAGATTCGTCGACAAATTTAGATAAGGCATCTCGAATACATTATCAAAAAGGAGCCCGTCACAGGCAAGCTCTTTATCATGGAAAGCTATGCAATAAAAATCAGGATTGAAATAAATAATACTTCCTCTAGATTCCTTGGATATTTGAAAATGCTGACCAATACTGAAGAAAAGCAAGACGTTTTCTGTAAAGCTGTACTCTACCAAATCCACAATAATGCTACCGTTTTTCTCCATATAAATGATTTTATAGTAATCTTCCAGCAGCGTATTGCTATTTATCCTATTTCCAGATTTATCATCAAAATCCAGATATCCTATCGATTGTCTTTTATTTAATCCGGCATCCATTTTTTATCAATTTATGAGTATTAGTCCGAAGGTTTGTCATTAATAACAAAGCCCTTAAAAGATTTAGGGCTTTGTATATATTAAACTAAAATTACACATTATACATTACAAGGTACCTCTGCGTTCCTGTTCTCTTTCAATTGATTCAAAAAGAGCCTTGAAGTTTCCTGCACCAAAACCTCTAGCTCCCATTCTTTGAATAATTTCGAAAAAGAATGTAGGTCTATCCTGAATCGGTTTGGTAAATATCTGTAACAAATAACCTTCTTCGTCAGCATCAATCAGAATTCCCAGTTTTTGCAATTCATTTAAATCTTCCTTGAAATTGTCGGCATGAGCTTTGATGCGATCCGGTATAGCATCATAATATGCCTGTGGCGGAACGGATAGGAACTCTACACCTCTTTTTTTCATTTCTTCTACCGTTTTAATAATATCATCGGTAGCCAAAGCTAAATGCTGTACACCGGCGTCTTCATAAAAATCCAAGTACTCTTCTATTTGAGAACGCTTTTTACCTTCAGCAGGCTCGTTAATCGGGAACTTAATTCTTCCATTACCATTTGCCATAACTTTTGACATTAGGGCAGAATATTCAGTAGAAACCTGTTTATCGTCAAAAGATAAGAAATTAACAAATCCCATTACATCTTCAAACCATTTTACCCATGTATCCATTTCGTTCCATCCTACATTTCCAACCATATGATCAATAAATTTCAGACCAACAGGTTCCGGATTATAGTCTGATTCCCATTTCGTAAATCCAGGTAAAAAGATTCCTTTATAATTTTTACGTTCTGTAAACATAAAAACTGTTTCACCATATACAAAAACACCAGCTTGGATTGCTTCTCCGTGTTCATCTGTAGTAACGGTAGGTTCCATAAATGGCTTTGCTCCACGTTTGGTAGTTTCTTCAAATGCACTTTTGGCATCCTCCACCCACAAAGCAACTACTTTTATTCCGTCTCCATGTTTTTTCACATGTTCCCCGATTGGAGAAGAAGAGTTAAGTGCAGTGGTCAGTATAATACGGATCTTGTCTTGTTTTACCACATAAGATACTTTGTCTTTTACTCCGGTCTCTAACCCTGCATAAGCTTCAGATTGGAATCCATAAGCCGTTTTGTAATAATGCGCTGCCTGAAGGGCATTCCCTACATAAAATTCTACATAATCAGTTCCTAATAGTGGAAGAAAGTCTTGTGCTCCTTCAAATATTTTTTCTAAACCGTATTCAACGCTTTTTAATTTATTTGTCATTGTTTTTTATTTTTATAATATGATTTTGATACATGATTTGTGTACACTTGATGAAGTGTAGTTGCATTTAGAACTTGTATACCAGCTATAACATAGCACGATGCAAAACCGATAGAAAGGTTTTGATAGACATTTTATAATTAGTTAGTTATTCCTCTGTAAATGTATTTCACTTATTTATAACAAACACTATAATCAGTAAAAGTCACAAAACAAACCCGAAATATTACAAGTGGAACTATTTTATGGTAAATAATCAGTAAATGTCATAAATCAAACAAGGAATATCACAACCAATATTACCTGTTATCTTATGAACTTTGTACTCAAGAAATACAATTAAAAAGTTCAAAACAATGGAAAGCAAAAACCTTCAATTCAAGACAAACCTTAACTGTGGTAACTGTGTTGCTAAAGTACAGGGTGATTTAGATAGCGCTAATGGTATCAGCGAATGGAATGTAGATACTGCAAATAGTGATAAAATCCTTACGGTAAAATCAGAAGGAATTAGCGAAGACGAAATCGTTACAATTATTAAGAAAAAAGGGTTTAAAGCCGAACCTATTTCACAATAATATAATAAGCAATTCATTAATCATAAAAAAGAGATAAAAAATGAAAAAGTTAATAATAGCAATAACCGTAATGTTGTTTGGATTTTCTGCTTTTGCACAAAACACAAGCAATCTGTTAAACAGTTACATCAGTGTAAAAAACGCTTTAGTAAGTAGTGATAGCAAAGCAGCGAGCACCGCAATTTCGGTTTTCAACGATGCAGTAAAAGGTGAAGATAATTTTTCACAGAAAACCGATCTATTAAAAGCTACAGAAAAATTAAACAAGGCTGGAAACAATATTGAAAAGCAAAGAGCAGCTTTTAACGATGTTTCTACTATAATGTGGAAACTGGTAAAGTCGTCCGATAAAGTAAATCAACCTGTTTATTATCAGTATTGTCCTATGAAAAAAGCATATTGGTTGAGCAAAGAGAAAGATATTAAAAATCCTTATTATGGTTCATCAATGCTTACTTGTGGTAAAGTTGCAGAAACTAAATAATAAAAACCTTTAAGGCATTGCTCAGGGAACAATGCCTTTTAATATTTGTATAACCAATGCGATTTTTAAAATGAATAATAAAAAATTTCTTCACAAAAAGTTGTTGCTGCTAACTCTGTTAGCGCTCTTCATATCACAGGT
This sequence comes from Flavobacterium sp. I3-2, assembly GCF_013389595.1. NCBI lineage: Bacteria > Pseudomonadati > Bacteroidota > Flavobacteriia > Flavobacteriales > Flavobacteriaceae > Flavobacterium > Flavobacterium sp. I3-2. The sequence goes on along the minus strand of NZ_CP058306.1, from coordinate 3,453,314 downwards.
CGGTATAGCCCAAAAAGTAGTACGTTACGATTTGTATGTAAAAGATACCATCGTAAACTATGCAGGCAAAGAAAAAAGAGCAATCGCTGTAAATGGGCAAATACCAATGCCAACACTTGAATTTACTGAAGGCGATACGGCAGAAATAGTGTTACATAATCAACTTAAAGAAAGTACCTCATTGCATTGGCACGGATTATTTCTGCCCAATAAAGAAGATGGCGTTCCTTTTTTAACGCAAATGCCCATTGAACCTGGTGAAACCTTTACGTATCGTTTCCCTATTATTCAAACGGGAACGCATTGGTATCATTCTCATTCAGGATTGCAAGAGCAGATTGGTATGTATGGGAGCTTTATCATGCATAAGAAAGCTGATGATAAAACATTTAGAAAAGGGATTGACGATTTGCCAGAAATACCCATTATGTTAAGTGAATGGACAAATCTTAAGCCGGAAAATGTTCATCGCATGCTACATAACGCAAGCGACTGGTTCGCTATACAAAAGGGAGCAACTCAAAGTTATGCGGAAGCTATTCGTACAGGAAATTTCAAAACAAAACTGAAAAATGAATGGAAACGTATGATGGCGATGGACGTAAGTGATGTTTACTACGACAAAGTATTGATGAATGGAAATCATTTGACAGATTTGAAATCGATAGATGGTAAATCTCTGAAAGCAGGTGATAAAGTACGTTTGCGCATTTCTAATGGAGGTGCATCGTCCTACTTCTGGTTAAGATATGCTGGTGGTAAAATGACAGTGGTGGCTAGTGATGGAAATGACGTAGAACCTGTAGATGTTGATCGTCTAATAATTGCGGTTTCAGAGACGTATGATGTGGTGGTTACCATTCCTGAAAACGGTAAAGCTTATGAGTTCATGGCTACAACAGAAGATCGTACCCAATCTACCAGTTATTTTATCGGGAATGGAGAGAAAACAATGGTTGGTGCCATGCCTCGTCTTAAATATTTTGAAGGTATGAAGATGATGAACGATATGATGAAAATGAATGGAGACCTTGATGATATGGGAATGAATATGAGTTGGAATCAAATGGATATGAATGTCGTTATGTATCCAGAGATTACGGGCGAGGAAAAGAAAAAAGGAAAGAAAATAGACGAAGCAATGGATCATAGCAAAATGGATCATGGAGATATGAACATGAAGCAAAGTGCTGAAAAAACCGATCATAGTCAAATGAACCATGGTGAGATGAATATGAATGAAGATCCAAATCGCTATAATGCGAATGCATTAAGCGAGATTGTAACGCTTAATTATGCCATGCTGAAATCTCCAAATAATACTGAACTACCTAAAAATGCACCCGTAAAAGAATTGAAGTTTACATTGACCGGAAATATGAACCGTTATGTATGGAGTATGGATGATAAAGTACTATCTGAAAGCGATAAAATACCTGTAAAGAAAGGCGAAGTATTGCGCATTACACTCTATAATAATTCGATGATGCGACATCCTATTCACTTACACGGATTCGATTTTAGATTACTAAACGATAAAGGAGAAAACGCTCCGATGAAAAACATCATTGACATTATGCCGATGGAAACCGATACCATTGAATTCCTCGCAAATGAAGAAGGTGATTGGTTTTTTCATTGTCATATATTGTATCACATGATGGCAGGTATGAACAAAGTTTTTGCTGTGGGTGATTATAAAAACCCTTATTTGCCCAATAAGGATAAAGCCTATAAAATGTTACAGCGTGAAAGTAATATGATCCATTTTATGGCTCAGAATGATTTTGCGACCAATGGTAATGACGGTGAAATGATGTTTATGAATGCTCGATATAGTTTGGGTACAGAATGGAGATTAGGTTACAATGATATGCACGGTTACGAAGTGGAAACTCATTTTGGTCGTTATATAGGAAAAATGCAATGGTTGATGCCTTTTATTGGTTTCGACTGGCGTTATCGTAAAATGGGAATGGATGAGCATGAAAAAAATCTTTTTGGACAAGTAAATAAAAAAGATAAACGAGGAGCATTTAGTCTTGGTGTTATGTATACCTTACCTATGTTGGTTAATGTACAAGCGGAGGTATATCACGATGGTATTTTTCGTGTTTCGCTAATGCGAGAGGATATACCTCTTTCCAAAAGATTGCGAGCAGGGTTTATGGTAAATACGGATATGGAATATATGGCAGATTTGCGATATATCCTTACAAGACATATCGGTGTGAGAACACATTATGATAGCGATATGGGCTTTGGAGTAGGTTTATCAGTTAATTATTAATATTAACAACAAAGGGAAATAAAAAACGGTTATTACATTACGTCATAACCGTTTTTTATTTTACACAAGTACGGAATAATCAGTAAACCTCATAAATCAAACAAGAAATATCACAACAAGAAGATTAAACTAATTTGACAATTTTGTATTGTAAATTTTTAAGATTATGACAGCTAAAATAAAATGGAATAATGTATACCTCTTGTTTTTATCACAAGCATTATTTCAGACCGCATCGATATTAGTCATTACACTTTCAGGAATTGTAGGAATGGTTATGGCTTCTGATAAAAACATGTCAACCATTCCAGTTGCGATGATTACAGTTGGCGCAGCAGCTATGATGATTCCAGCGTCAATAATTATTAAAAATTTAGGTCAAAGGAAAGCCTTTATGATTGGAACATTGATAGGCGTTCTTGCTGGCTTAGTTTCTTGGTATGGAATTGTTCAGAATTCGTTCTGGATTTTTGCTATTGGAAATATGTTGATTGGCGCTTATCAAGGGTTTTCACAGTATTATCGTTTTGCGGCTGCAGATTCTGTGCCGGATAATGCAAAGAGTAAAGCCATTTCTTTTGTGATTGCCGGAGGTGTCGTTGCAGCATTTGCGGGACCTAATTTGGCAAGATTTACACAGCATTTGGGAAGCATGCCTTATGCATATTCTTTTTTTTCTATTGTACTTTTAAGTGTCTTGGCATTTGGAGTAGTTTCGTTACTTAAATTTCAAGCAAAGCCGGTAGCTCGAAATAATGAATCTTTAAAAAAAGGTCGTTCATTAAAAGAAATTTTCAAAAGTAAAGATGCCGTTTTAGCTGTGCTTTCATCAGCTACAGCTTTTGCGGTGATGGGAATGTCTATGACGGTTACGCCTATTGCAATGCATGGTTTCGGTCATAGTTCTGATGATTCGGCAACTGTAATTCAATGGCATGTGTTAGGTATGTTTTTGCCCTCATTTTTTACAGGCATCCTCATTCAGAAATTTGGAGTTTATAGAATCATTACAACTGGATTGTCGATTTTGTTTCTCTATATTTTCATTGCTCTTTCTGGTACCGATTTTACACATTTCGTATCGGCATTATTTATTGTTGGTTTAGGTTGGAACTTCTTGTTTATTGGTGGATCCGCATTATTAACACAAGTATATAGACCTGAAGAGAAAGAAAAAACACAAGCATTTCATGACTTCACGGTTTTTGCAGTAATCAGTATTGCCAGTTTTTTTGCAGGAAGTTTATTTAATAATTGGGGCTGGAATGGCATTAATATTGTTTTAATTCCAATGCTTCTTATTACATTAATTGCGGTAATTAAAATTACAATGACAAATAAGAGCGCGCACGAGAATCAGTAAAAATCACAATTATCTTCCAAAAAATCGTAACTAATAAAAACGAAATAATAAGGAACTTTGTAATTAGAAAAGAATCAAGTTATAATATCAAAATAATTAACGTTTTAAAAAAAAATATTATGAATACACAACATCAATCCAGCAGCGAAAATATATTTATTTGCCCTATGCACCCAGAAGTCAAAGGGAATAAAGGTGATAAATGTTCAAAATGTGGAATGAATTTAGTTCCAGAAAATAAAGGAACAGCAAAGCATTTTGATGTGATTATATCTTCTGAACCTGAAGTTATTGAAGCAGGGAAATCGACGCAGTTTAAAATCATTGTAAAGAACGAAGATAAAGTTGTGTCATTAGAAGAAGTACATGAAATGAAAATGCATCTTCTAGTTGTGAATGAAGAACTAACTTGGTTTGACCATATCCATCCCATTGAACAAGAAGACGGTTCTTATCTTATTGATGAAATATTTCCAACTGCTGGGGACTACTTATTTTTTGTAGATTATAAGCCTGAGAACGAGGAAGGGAATGTTTACAAACATTCGTTAAATGTAGTAGGAAATACTACAGAAATAGCACAGTTAGATACAAATGCAAAATTTGAATCGGAATCAGATGGTTATACTGCCAAATTATTGAATGGTGCAGATTTGAAAACAAATACAAGCCAGCCATTGCAATTTGAGATTCTAAAAGATGGTAACAAGATTAATGACGCTGAATTGCAAAACTATTTAGGAGCAAAAGCTCATATTGTAATGATAAGCAAAGCTGAAAAAGAATTTTTGCATATTCACCCAATGTCTAATGAAAGTTATCAGATTTATGCAGAAACACTAATCAAGAAACCAGGTTTATATAGAATGTGGATGCAATTTAAGATTAGTAATAAAGTGCACACTGTAGATTTTACGGTACATGTTGCTGAGGGTAACAAAACGAGCGAAGGTCATAATCATCATCACAAACACTAAAAAAAAATCAGTAAAAATCGTAAATCAAACAAGGAATATCATAATAAAAAAAATAAGAAAATACAGAATTTTGTAGTATAAATATACATTATAAATAAATTAAAAAATGGAAAATAAAGAATTTCAATTCAAGACAAACCTTAATTGTGGAGGATGTGTATCAAAAGTAAAAGCAGATTTTGACAGTGCGGAAGGTATCTGTGAATGGAATGTAGATACAGCTAATAATGATAAAATCTTAACTGTAAAATCAGAAGGAATTACAGAAGATGAGATCATCGCTATCGTTAACAGAAAAGGATTTAAAGCAGAACCTTTAGCAGAGTAATTTACCACTCTATATTTTATCCTGAGAGTGATAATGGATAGTATTCTTTTAAATAATTATACTATCGCAATTTAAAATGAGGTAATTTATTGTAGGATGCCTGCAATTATTACCTCATTTTATTTTTTATGCCAGTTTTTAAATTTAAAATCCTTGTTTTAATGATAGATTATTGCCATTCTTTGATGAATGAATTGGATGATAGAATAACTGAACTGACTTACGAGCATAGCAATAACTCGTTAGAGTTGTATGAAAATGCTATTGTATTAGTTTTACAAAGGCTTGATTCGGCAAAGGAATATGTCAAGAAAAAAGGATTCAAAGATGAAGATGAAGAAATATTCTTTTTCAAACAACTTAAACCTCAGTTAGTTTCAAAATTGATATATTTAAATTCTATATATAAAATTGAAACAAAACGGCCCAGAGGAGGTGATAAAATTATTAAACAATATCTCAATCTTGAGCTTAGTAAGATCAAGCGTTTTTTTGATGCTAATTTGGAATTTTATAAATACTACAGAACTAATAGCACCCATTTAGATAAAAAATACTTTATCAGAGGAAATCATGATATAAAATTAAGCTTAGATACTTATTATTTTGAAGCAGATCATAAATTTGCAACCTCACACGATTATAAAGTAGCTAAAATTATTGCCAACGATTTAATACAGGTATATCTTGAAGACCAATTGAATAACAATAATAAAAAACATATATCAAAAAATTTAAGTTTAAATTGGACTGGTAGTAAAACAGCTTTGGTTGAGTTAATCTATTCTCTACATTCCAATGGTTCAATTGAAAATGGTAATATTGATATTAAGGTTATAGCAAAAACATTTGAGAATATGTTTAATATTGATTTAGGAGACTTCTATCATTCTTATTTAGAATTAAAAGGAAGGAAGATAAATCGAACCAAATTTCTCGATAGTCTTCGCGATGCACTTATCAAAAGAATGGATGAGCAGGACGAAAAATGAAAACAGAGTTTAAATGTGTGACATTTCATACACTAAATGAAGTTATGTATGTATAGTTATATAAAAATTAAATGCTGTAAATACAATTTACTAAATTATTACCAATAACATTTTTAGCGTTTATAGAACTCATATTATTTGCAAATACTGATTAAATTAATCTTTTATGCTTTAAAATTGTCTTAAATTTTAATTAAAGCATTGGCATAGAGTTTTTTATAAATTATTTCGAAATTTTCGCAACGAAATTGTTGCTTTGTATTACTATAAATGCATATTTTTGCACCGTTAATAAAAAAAGATAAAGTTCATCTACTTGAATTTTCTATGATATTAAAAGTCAATATCGGACAACAACAGTTTTAAATCATTAATAAAATGGTTCGAAAATTGTCCCGACAGGACGACAAAATAACTTAAGTGTTAGGTTAGGTCCAATAGCTCAGCTGGATAGAGCAACTGCCTTCTAAGCAGTAGGTCTCAGGTTCGAATCCTGATTGGATCACAAAAGCAACTCAATCGAGTTGCTTTTTTTGTTTGAAAAAATTTTATATACTAACAAATGAGTAATAAGCGTAATTCATTTTTGTTTTCTTTTGGGGCACGATGAACGCAAGGAGGAACAATCTGTTGAGGGTTTTTAACGGCTAATCTCCAAAGATTTCCTAAGCCTAGGTTTATTGGTTTTGCATCTGGATTCGCTTGGTAATGTAAATTAAAATAAAATTCTTCTAAAAAAGATTCGAATTCATTTTCATTAACTTCGTATAACTCTTTTAATTTTGTTCTTATTTCTGGGATTAAAATTTTTTGAGTAACAGCATCATTAGGGAGAATGTCGCTTGAGGCACCATAATATGTACATAAAAAAGTATCTGTTGCAATTTGCGATGAATCAACATGAAAGGAATATACATCTAAAGGAAAAAAATCTAAATGAGTATCTCGTTCGTAATGTTTTAATAAATTAATTGTGGGTGAAGCTCCTAAATTAGCTAATAGGATGTAATCATTTATTATGATTTCTCTGGCTTTATTGCCATTATCAGAAAGTTCTAATTGCTCTAATTCTTCAATTGTGATTGTTGTAATGTCTTCTTTCAGAATTAGTTTGTTTACAACTTCTTCAAAATTGCCTACTAAATTTCTGTTCAAACAATGTGCATTAACAATACCTTCAAAAGGTGTTTCAACTAATTCATTAAAAGTAGAAAAAAACTTGACTTGTTTATTTTTTGTACTGCTTACGCTCATGATTAATTAAAGTTATTTATCGAAATTCATACAAAAATAAGGTTTATTTTTATTCTCAAAATTTATATTATTAGTTTGTTTTATCATTTAAAAGAAATCGATTTGTCAAAAGAATACTTTATTTTTGTTATGCTCAAAAAAAATAGATTTAATGTGTTGGTGTGTTTGTGATTCGTGTTTAGGAACAGGTAGAAAGAAACAGAAAAATCGTAAGCCGAACTCGGTTCAAAATGATGTAATTTCTGAACAAACTGAAATTTATAAATCTATATTTAAGATTTGTAAAAAATGTGATGGAAAAGGAATTGTTCAAAGTACCGAATTTCCCAAAACAGATGTGCAAAAATTTCCACATATTGCAATAATCGGTCTTGGAATCGCAGGTATTACTTTAGCGGTTGCATGTTTACATCGTGGAATTCCATTTTCAATTTTTGAACGTGATGCTTCGTTTGATGTTCGTTCACAAGGTTATGGACTTACATTACAACAAGCGAGTAAAATTCTTAAAGCACTTGGGATTACTACTATTTCTAATGGTATTGTTTCTTCTCGCCATTTGGTTCATGATGTTTCTGGAAATGTTTTGGCTTCTTGGGGTAAGCGTAAATGGATTCCAAATGAAAATTTTAAAAATTCAAAAAAAACAAATATTCATATTGCGAGGCAAGAACTTAGATTGATGTTATTGAATCAATTGATTACTGAAAAAAATGTATTTTGGAATCATCAATTGATTGACTTTAAGTCTGATAAAATAAATGGTAATACATTGCATTTTTTGGTAAATGGAGTAAAAAAAGAGTTTAAAGCTGATGTAATTGTTGGAGCAGATGGAATTCGAAGTGTTGTTCGTAATCAACTTTTCGGACTTCAATATAAACCATTACAATATTTAGGATGTTTGGTTATTTTGGGAATTTGTCCTTTGGATAAATTAGAACATATTAATTCTGATTTATTGGATTCGGCTACTGTTTTTCAGACTGCTAATGGAATGGAGCGAATCTATATCATGCCGTATGCTAATGATTCAGTGATGTGGCAATTGAGTTTCCCGATAAAAGAATCAGAAGCAATTGTGTTGAGTAAAAAAGGAAAGTTTGTTTTGAAAAAAGAAGCAATTAAACGTACAGATTGGCATAGTCCGATTCCTGAAATTGTATCTGCAACTGATGAAAATTTAATTACCGGTTATCCTGTTTATGACCGAGAAATTCTAGAAAATGAACTTTCAGAAATCGATAAACCTATTACACTTATTGGAGATGCAGCACATCCGATGAGTCCGTTTAAAGGGCAAGGCGCTAATCAAGCAATGTTGGATGGTTTGGCTTTAGCTCAATCAATTTATGCAAAATTTAGGTTTAATCAGTTTAACAAAAGTTCAATTCGTGAATTTGTATTAAATAATTTCGAGACCGAAATGATTTCAAGAAGTTCAATTAAAGTTAAAGATTCAGCTGAGGCTGCGGATTTTTTACATTCAAAAGATGTTTTAAGTGAAAATAACCAACCTCGACGAAAATTAAATGATTAATTTTTATTTTGATGTAACTTTAATTTTCGCTTTTCTCTTTTTGAACCATCTTGGCAACCCTTCGTTGAATTTGTTGTTTCAAACGTTTTGGACCTAAAATTTCAATGCTTTCTCCAAATCCAAGAATCTCACGTTCTAATTCAAAATTCGGAATTACATCAATTCGAATGATCAAGCCATTTTCTGTGTTTTCTATGATTTGTTGTGATGAATGTAGTGGTTTGGTAATTACGTAAGGTGCATTTCTTGGGTTGAATTTCAGAATGATTTTCAGCGGACGATTTTTTTCCGATCTAGTTACGCCAATACATTCGCTGTAATATGTATCAAAATCTACACCTTCGTAAGGTTTGTAAAGTTTAGAATCCAATTCATAAAAAGCTTCGATACGATCTAAAGCTAAAGTGATGAGCATTTTTCCTTTATTGCTTCGCGTGATTAAAAACCAACGATTTCTGTATTCTTTTAATAAATACGGATGATACATATCTTTTCTAACTTCTTCAGATTTAAACGATTTATATTCTATGAAAAGCGGTCGTTTGTTTAAAATTGCCTGATATAATCCGCTTAAATGTTCAATTCCTTTTAGTTGTTTATTGTCTTCAAACTGAATGTAATTTGGCGTTTGTTTTGCCGATTTGTAAATGTTATTTTCCAATTTGGCAATCAATTCGGTCATTTCATCAAAATACTGAAAACCATTAAACTGTTTCAATAACGAAACTATTTCTTTCATCTTATCTACATCTTCATCTTTAATCGGCGATTGCGTAATCGAATAATTTTCATCTTCATACGTATAAAATTTTCGGTCAACTACAACGATTGGTGCATTATAACCCAATTTGTCACTTCGCATAAATTGAATATCTGCTTGTATGGTTCTTTTGCCAACGCCGGTGGTAATACCTTCGAATTCATAAAGTGCATCCGAAACTTTTTCAATGATGTCATCTAAAGACCATTTTCGATATCTGTTTTTTAAACATTGGTCAATGGTTTTGTAACGAATTAATGCAGATTTATTGGTTGACATACTTTTTTTAGATTAAAGATGTGATAAATATACAAAATGTTACGCAATATATCTGCGTAGTTGTTTCTTTATTATTTCTTTTTAAAATTATTTTTAAATATAATTAGTTGATTTTTAGTACTTTGATTTAAATAATAAAAAATTTTTTTAACTGCGTATTTATGTTGCGTAGTTGTGTGTGCATCTTTGTAATGTTCAGAACAAGAAGATTATTTCTATTCTAATGTTTCACAAAGGCATTGTAGTGCAGAAAAGCTGTATACTGAAATAATTGTATTGCTGAATAACTCCTCGGTCGTGGGTTCGAATCCCACTTTTCAGAAATGAAAATAGTTCAGTTGGTTAGAACAAGGTTAAAAAAGTGGGTTCGAATCCCACACTTGATTAGGTTTCAAGTTGCGCCCGGTTGCACCGAAACGTAAGTTTCTCCAAAAGTTAATCACTTGTAAAACAGATTACCAAAAAGTTCTTTTAAGAAGTTTCGGTTTTTATAAAAATTGATTTGTAAAAACAATCGGCTCAAAGCCTGAAATGATTTGTCGTTGCTTACAAAACTTTCTACGAACTAAAATGTAAGAAGTAGATTTTAAAGATTAGAAAACAGCGTAAAATACAAAAATGAGTTCCGCATTTGAAATGATGAAACTTCTTATAAGGATTTTAATAAACGAATAAAAAATATAAAAAAATAAGTTATGAAAACAGTTGTAATTAATGAAAATGAAATGGGTGTTGTATTTAAAAACAACAAAATTATAAAAGTAATCGAGCAAGGAAAATATTGGTTTTTTGCTGGAGAACAAATTTTGATTTATAATGCATTTAAAGAATTTAGAGAAATCGATTGGATTGATAATCAAATTTTGAATGCTTACTTAGAAATCGTTCATATCACAGACGAAGCCTTGGTTTTGGTTTCAGAACGTGGGAATTTTAGTCACGTATTAACCGCAGGAACTTTCGCGTTTTGGAAAGGGAAACATAAATTTTCTTTTCAGGAAGTTTCCATTGCAAATTTTCAAATCGAAAACGTTTCTAAAGCCATTTTAGAAAAGCAACAATTGAATTTGTATGTTCGTTCTTTTCGAGTTGAATCTTACGAAAAAGGTTTGTTGTTTGTAGATGGTAATTTTGTTCAAATGTTAGAAGCTGGAAATTACTTTTGGTGGAAAAACGCTCAAACCATTAACGTTGCCAAAGGTGATACACGTTTACAAGCTTTAGAAATTTTAGGTCAAGAAATTTTGACTAAAGACAAAGTACAATTGCGTTTGAATTTTGTAATTCAGTATCAATTGACAGATTTCATCAAAGCTTTTGTCGAAACCAAAGAGCACGAAAAACAATTGTATGTTTTGGTTCAAATGGCATTGCGCACTTTAATCGGTACTTTAACTTTTGATGAGTTGATGGACCAAAAGAACGAAATCGCTACATTGGTTTTTAACGAAATCAACGAAAAAGCACAACGTTTGGGAGTTTCGGTTTTAGATGCTGGTTTAAAAGATGTGATTTTACCAGGTGAAATTCGTGAAATTATGAATCAAGTTTTGATAGCCGAAAAGAAAGCGCAAGCCAACAGCATCATGCGTCGAGAAGAAACTGCTTCGACTCGTTCGTTGTTGAATACGGCTAAATTGATGGACGAAAATCAGATGTTGTACAAATTGAAAGAGATGGAATACATCGAGAAAATCGCTGATAAAATCAATACAATTTCGGTTTCAGGAAGCAATAATATTGTTTCTGAATTGAAACAGATTTTTACAAAATAAACAAAGCTGCAGCTGAATCGGAAGTTTTAGCTGTAGCTTAAAAAAATAAATACTTATGAAAACAATCATACAAAATAAAATAAAAGAATTAGAATCAGAGCACCATATAAAAATACTTTTTGCGCTCGAATCTGGAAGTCGAGCTTGGGGATTTTCATCAACGGATAGCGATTATGATGTCCGATTTATCTACGTTCGTCCGCTAAATGAATATCTGAAAATTGATAGTGCAGAAGATTTTTTTGACTTTCCAATTAATAACGAATTGGATTTGAACGGTTGGGATTTAAAGAAGTTTTTCAAACTGTTGTATGCTTCAAATGCAACAACTTTTGAATGGATGCAATCGCCCATTTTTTATCAAAAAGAAACATTTTTTTATTATGTGATTTCAGATTTACTTCCGAAATTTTATTGCCAACAAACGCTTATGCATCATTATTTAGGATTAGTAAAAAAACGTTTAGATACTTTAAACGCTGAAGAAATAAAGCTGAAAAATTTATTTTATATCTTAAGGTCATTGCTTTCGGCAAAATATTGTTCGGTAAAAAATGTGTATCCGCCAATGGAATTTAAAGATTTGATTTTTTTGATTGATGATGAAAAAATCAGTATGGAAATCGAAAAATTAAGATTAATAAAAGCTGAAGTAACGGAATCTTATATTACATCGATATCGAACGAATTGTTTTTGTACATAACTTCTTTATTCGAAGATTTATCCAAAATAGATAAAACAAAAACAAAAGGTTTATTTGATGTAGCGTTGTTAAACACCACTTATTTAAAATTATTACAAGATGCTAACGATAGATTTTTTAAAGGAAAATAACTTAATCCTTTTCGAATGTATTTCGGGAAGTAGAGCTTATGGTCTGGCTACGGAAAATTCAGATACCGACATTCGTGGTGTTTTTTATCTGCCTAAAAATATGTTTTATGGTTTGGAATATGTTCCTCAAGTAAGTAACGAAACCAACGATATTGTTTATTATGAGCTGGGTCGTTTTGTAGAATTACTCGCTAAAAACAATCCGAATATTTTGGAGATGTTGGCAACACCAGAAAAACATATTTTACACAAGCATGCTTTGATGGATGAAATAAAAATGGAAGATTTTTTGTCTAAATTGATAAAAGATACGTTTGTTGGATATGCTTATTCACAGATAAAAAAAGCTACTGGTTTAAATAAAAAAATGTTTGAACCGATGGCAAAAGAACGAAAAACGGTTTTAGATTTCTGCTATGTTTTGGATGATGCTCGTTCATTTAACTTAAGAGATTGGTTAGAAATGAAATCCAAACAATTTACAGATTTTGGTTTGACAAAGATTCCGCATTTTAAAGATGTTTATCATTTGTTTCTATCGTCAGATGAAGTTAAATATAAAGGAATTGTAACTCATTTAGAAGTAAACGATGTGGTTTTAAGTTCGGTTGAAAAAGATGCTGAACCAATAGCGACTATGATTTTTCAGAAAGATGCCTATTCTGCTTATTGTAAAAAACACAAAGAATATTGGGATTGGATGGAGAAAAGAAACGAGGAACGTTATCAAAATAATGCCAATCATAAAAAAGGTTATGATGCCAAAAATATGATGCATACCATTCGATTGTTGCAATTGGCTTTAGGAATTTTGAAAGAAAATAGATTGTCAATTGAAGTGGATAATCGAGAAGAATTATTAAAAATAAAATCGGGATTTTATACGTACGATGAATTACTTGCTCAAGGAGATGAATTAATGTCCGAAATCTCAATTTATAACGAGTTGTCAGATTTACCAGAAAAGCCAAATCCAGATTGGGTTGCTGATTTGATAGTAAATCTAAGATTAAAATTATATCAATAAAATGAAAAAAATATCAGGAAAAGACTTATTGCGTATAGGTTTTGAAGAAAATATAATATTAGGTACTGTTTTGCAATTTTGTGAAAATTACCAAGGGAATTTAAATAAAGGCGAAGTTTTAGCACAATTAAAACGCATGGTTGAAACTGCCGAATTAACTCCAGAAGATTCTGAATTTTACGAATTAGCACAAATGATAATCGAGCTTCAGAAAACTTTAGAAACCGATATCATTCCATTAAATGAACATCCAAAAGCATTTGCTATTTTCGGAGAAGCAAACATTGAAGAAGGCGCGAAGAAGCAAATGCAAACTGCTATGAAATTGCCTGTTTCGGTTGCTGGCGCTTTAATGCCCGATGCGCATCAAGGTTACGGATTGCCAATTGGTGGAGTTTTAGCTACAAAGAATGCGATAATTCCGTACGGAGTTGGTGTGGATATTGGTTGTCGAATGGCGCTTTCGGTTTATGATATCGATGAATTGTTTTTCTTGGAAAATCAAGCGAAGTTTAAACGCGAATTGATTGCACAATCTAATTTTGGCGCAGGAAATGGTTTTCGAGGTCAATACAAATCGGACCATGAAGTTTTAGAAAACACCTTGTTTCACGAAAATGAATTGTTGCGAAATTTAAAAGATAAAGCTTGGACGCAGTTGGGAAGTTCGGGTGGTGGAAATCATTTTGTAGAATTCGGAATCATTGAATTTGCTGCACGCGATGAGGTTTTGAATATCGATAAAGGAACTTATGTGGCTTTATTAACGCATTCGGGTTCTCGTGGATTTGGTGCAACCATTGCTGGGCATTACACACAATTGGCGAAGAAAATATGTAAACTTCCGCAAGAAGCTAAGAATTTAGCCTATTTCGATTTGAATTCAACCGAAGGTCAAGAATATTGGTTGGCTATGAATTTAGCTGGCGATTATGCATCGGCTTGTCACGAAATCATTCATCAGAAAATGGCAAAAGCTTTGGGCGCGCAGGTTTTAGCAACTGTCGAAAATCATCATAATTTTGCTTGGAAAGAAATCTGGAACGATGAAGAAGTTATTGTGCATCGAAAAGGAGCAACTCCAGCAAGTAAAGATGTGATGGGAATTATTCCAGGTTCGATGACTGCTCCCGGTTTTTTAGTTCGCGGAAAAGGAGAACCTGCTGCAATTCAATCAGCATCGCACGGTGCAGGTAGACAAATGAGCAGAACTCAAGCGAAAAAAGAAATTTCAACATCAGATTTTAAATCCATTTTAAAAGACCATAATGTAACTTTAATCGGCGCAGGTCTAGACGAAGCTCCGATGGCTTATAAAAATATTGAAGAGGTAATGTTAGCGCAACAAGATTTGGTAGATGTTGTGGCAAAGTTTACTCCAAAAATGGTCCGAATGGCTGATGATGGAAGTAGAGAAGATTAATAATTTTAAGTTTAAAACAGTTGTGGATTTTATTTTACAACTGTTTTTTTATGCCGTATTCAATACCTGATTTTTCAAAAAGTTCTTTTAGTAAAGACAGTTTTTGACCACAATTGTTGTTTAAATCTACATTGTAATTACTTGTTTTGTATTGATAGCATTCAAAGCAAATTTCAATAAATTCAAATAATTTATTGTTCTCGTCAAAAAATAAAATAGCGTTTCTAGGTATAAAACATTTTGCACCCCAAATTACTGCATCTTCATGATTATTTCCGTAGTTATAAATCAAATCGGTGAGTTCGTTTTTTTGAATTTCTGAAAGTTCAATTTTTTCTTCAAACAAATCCGGATTATATTTTGACATATTATTTTTTAGTGAGTCAAAATATATTTGCATTATTTCTCCTTGAAAATAACTTGCATATCCGTCCTTATTCATTTTATTATTTTCAAATAATTTAAGTTTGGTTGACTTGTCTTCAAATGAAGCAAATATAATTTTAGTTGCTTTATCAAATGGATAGTTTTGATTACGATCTTCAACTGATAAATCATCAACTCTAAAACAGTTTTCTAAATTTTCTTGACAAGTTCCTATTTGAGAAATGAAAAATAGGAAAAACATATAAAATGAATTATTCATGAAGTGTTTATTAAATAAAATGTAAAAGTAATGTTTTTTGTGTTTTATAATTTATTTGTAAATTTTGATTTTTATCTACTTTTTGTTACTTTTTGGTTTTTATTTTTAATTAAAAAATGTTAATTTTTGTGTTTTTGTTTTGTATATTGAGTAATATGTTATATTTATAAAAAATACATTTTTATTAATATTTATGAAGAAACTATTACTATTGATTTTATTTTTTTGTTTATACCAAACAAATGCTCAACAGAATTTAGTTTTAAACCCGAGTTTTGAGGATTTGAATTCAAATATGAATTGCGGAACAAGTCTTGGCATAAATTATACTGTTACTGATTGGATTTCTGGTTCTCAAGGTACACCAGATGTAGTTAGTTCTTTTTTTGATATTTCCTGTCCATTAGGAGTTTTTAATGTTTTTGATTTTAATCAAACACCTAGAACAGGTAATAATTGTGTTGGTGCAATGAGTGTTTTTTCAAATATTGAAGGTAATAAATATCGAGAATATTTAAAAGGAAGGTTATCTCAAAATCTATTACCAGGAATTATTTATCAAATAGAACTTTATGTTTGTGTTGCATCAGAAAACAAAGGAAGTGTTGGAACAAATAATATTGGATTAAAGTTTATAAATGATAATCAACCAAATTATGCAACATTTCAAATAATTCAAGAAATTCCCGATGTAAATTATTCTGGTTCAGCAATTATCGATAGAGAAAATTGGACTTTGTTGTCTTTTTCTTATACTCCGACAACTACTGGTTTAAATGCATTTTTAATTGGAAATTTTTTTGAAGATCAAAATACAAATATTCAATTTATTGATCAAGTAAATTATAAAGTGAACTATTTACTTTATGATGATATTAATATTTATGTTTTGATTCCGATTTTTAATTTTTCTGAAACTATATGTCAAGGTGATGAAATTATTTTATCTAATATTTCAGATAACGGTGTTACTGGTACTTGGTCACCAGCTCTAAATAATCAACAAACTACAACATATACATTTACACCAGATAATCCATTATTGGAACAGATACAAAAAACAATTATTGTAAAACCAAGATTGATTCCAGAATTTCTAACCTATGGACCATATTGTGATGTCTTGCCTGATTTTACAAATTTACCAACAACTTCCATTAACGGAATAGATGGAACATGGAGTCCGACTTTTGATCCAACACAAACCACAACCTATACTTTTATTGCCAATGATTCTCAGTGTATTGAGCCAATTCAAATAACTGTAATAGTTGATAAAACGCCAATCTTTGACGCTGTTTCGCCATTTTGTGATATTGATTTAAATTTTAAATTACCTATTGTTTCTTCAAATGGAATCTCAGGTACTTGGACACCTAAATTTGATCCTTATAATTCACAAACTTATACATTTACTAGAGATTCTGGTAATTGTACACAACAAGTCACACTGGATGTTATCGTTCATCCTCAACTGATTTTTGAAATTCATCATTTTTGTGATAATCAGAAATACATTGTAGAAATTGTTTCTAATAATTTTTTATTCTCAGATATTTCGAACATTCAATGGAAAATAAATAACAGTATAATTCAAAAATTTGATTCAAAAATTAATCTTATTGATTATCTAAATTTAATTAATGATTCGAATATTATTGAATTTAGTTTTACCGATGCAAATGGGTGCGAGTATATAAAACAAATTGAAATTAATGGAAATAATCTATGTAAAATTCAAAAAGGAATTTCACCAAACGGTGATGGTCTAAACGAATATTTAGATTTAGCATTTTTTGGAAGTGTTGATATAAAAATTTTCAATCGATATGGAAATGTGGTTTATGAAAATTCGAATTATAAAAACGAATGGTATGGTCAATCTAAAAACGGTGAAAATTTACCAAGCGGAACGTATTTTTATCAAATTCAAACCAATATCGGTGAGCAATTTACAGGTTATATTCAGTTAACATATTAAAACTTATGAAAAAACTATTACTTTTATTATCAGTATTTTACTTTTATCAAGTAAACGCACAGCAAAATTTGGTTCTAAATCCGAGTTTTGAGGATGTCAATGGAAATCTAAATTGTTCGTTCTATGGTGGACAAACTATTCCAATTACAAATTGGTCTTCAGGAAGCCATGGAACCACAGATGCGTATAGTACATCTGTTGCTATTAGTTGTCAAATGCACCCATTAAATCCGCAAACAGCAAATCAAGCTCCAAGAACAGGAAATAATTACTTGGCTTTTACAAATGGACTTGCATTAACGAGTAATTACCGAGAGTATATTAGAGGTAAATTATCTCAACCATTAGTGGTTGGTAAAATGTATAACATTGAGTTTTATGTTTGTTTGACAAGTTATGCGAATGCTGGAATGAATAACATTGGACTTGTTTTTATAAACAATTCAGTGCCCATTTATCCGATTATAACACCAATTCCATTACAACCTCATGTAAATTACACTGGCTCCCCGATTATGGATAGAGATAATTGGACATTATTATCTTTTCAATATACTGCAACAACTCCAAATTTGGATGCTTTTATGATTGGTAATTTTTTTGATTCTCCTGATACAGATTTTCAGATTATTGGCTCAGGTTCTTATGCCGAAGCATATTATCTTGTAGATGATGTATCTATTACAGAGGCTGTACTTGTTTTTGAAATAGATGAGTTAATATGTCAAGGTGATGATTTAGTTTTACCTCAAACTTCAATCGATGGAATTAGCGGAACTTGGTCACCAGCACCAAACAATCAAGAAACTACAACATACACGTTTACTCCAAATAATCCAATTCATCCAACATACGAAATTACCATTGAAGTAAAACCTATCATAATTCCTGAATTTGATGAAATTGGTCCTTTCTGTGATAAAATTCCTAATATTTTAGCCATACCAACCATTTCTAACAATGGAGTAGAAGGGATATGGAGTCCGATTTTTAATCCAAACCAAACCGAAACTTATACATTTACTCCAAATGATACTAAATGTGTAGAGACGATTACTAAGACGATAATTATAGATCGGACTCCAACTTTCGATGCTGTTGAACCGTTTTGTGAAATCGATTTAAACTTTAGTTTACCAACCATTTCAACCAATGGAATTTCAGGAACTTGGTCTCCTGAGTTTGATCCATATAATTCTCAAACATATACATTTACTAGAGATTCAGGAGATTGTACACAGCAAGTAACTTTAGATGTTGTCGTTTATCCGCAATTAAAATTTGATTTATTTCCGTATTGTAAAGACGATGAATATTTTGTAGAAGTAACGGCTAGTAATTTTTCAGGATCTGATATTTCTAGCTTTCAGTGGATGATTAACAACACATCAATTTCAGAAACAGGAAGTAAAATTAAACTTTCTGATTATTCAAATTTATTACAAGAAATAAATTCCATCGAAATCATTTTTACAGATGCAAACAATTGTTTACATACAAAGGAAATTCAAGTTTTAGGAAAGAATTTCTGTAATATTCAAAAAGGAATTTCGCCAAACGGAGATGGTTTAAATGAATATTTAGATTTGGTTTCTTTTGGAGGTGTTGACTTAAAAATATTCAATCGTTATGGTTCGGTAGTTTACGAAAAATCAAACTATAAAAACGAATGGCATGGACAATCTAAAAACGGAAAGGAGTTACCAAACGGAACGTATTTTTATCAAATTCAAACTAATGTCGGTGAACAATTTACAGGTTACATTCAATTAACATACTAGAAATTATGAAAAAACTATTACTATTAATTTCAATGTTTGTATTAAACCAAACAAATGCACAACAAAACTTAGTTCTGAATCCGAGTTTTGAAATAACCTCTGGACCTCTTAGTTGCACACTTTATGGTTTAGGGCAGGCTAGTCCAATTCAAAACTGGAAAGCTGGTTCTTATGCTAGTCCAGATTTTTTTAGCTCTACTTTATTACCAACTTGTACGCTTCATCCTTTAAATCCTAATTTCGCCAACCAGTCTCCATTAACTGGTAATAACTACGTTGCTATTGCTAATCAAGATTCAGATTATCAACCTCAATATCGTGAATATATAAGAGGTAAATTATCAGAACCATTGCAAATAGGTCTTACCTATAGAGTTCAATTTTATATTTGCTTGGGAAGTTTAAGTACAGTTGGAAGTAATAATATTGGGGTGAAATTTATAAATGATGCAAGTACACTTAGTTTTAATCCTACAATAATTCCGTTGGTACCAGAGTTAAATTATTCTGGAAATCCTTTTATTGATTATAATAATTGGACTTTACTTTCTTTTACTTTTAGTCCAACAACGTCAAATTTAGATGGATTTATAATTGGAAATTTTTTTCACGATGACGAAACTAGTTTTCAAATGTTAAGTTCTAATCCATTTAAACTATTTTATCTTTTAATTGATGATGTATCTATTTATAATATACAAATCAATTTTAATATTCCAAATGAAATATGTCAAGGAGATGAATTAATCTTACCAAATGTATCTGAAAATGGAGTTGAAGGATCTTGGTCACCTGCAGTTAATAATCAACAAACAACAACTTATACTTTTACTCCAAATGATACTAATTTTGAAACCTTTGATAAAACAATTGTTGTTAATCCTAAAACCATTCCTGATTTTAATGAAATAGGTCCATTTTGTGATGAAGTTCCAAATATTAATGCTTTATCAACAATTTCAAATAATGGAATTGAAGGAACTTGGTCCCCAGCTTTTAATCCAAATCAAACGGGAATTTATACTTTTATTCCTAATGAGGAATTCTGTTCAGAATCAGTTTCAATGAAAATAATAATTGATAAAACGCCTATATTCGATATTTTAGAGCCGTTTTGTGAGATTGATGAGAACTTTAGTTTACCAAACATTTCAACCAATGGAATTTCAGGAACTTGGTCTCCTGAGTTTGATCCATATAATTCTCAAACATATACATTTACTCGAGATTCAGGAGATTGTACACAGCAAGTTTCTTTAGATGTTGTCGTTTATCCGCAATTGAAATTTGATTTATTTCCATATTGTAAAGACGATGAATATTTTGTCGAAATTCAAGCAAGTAATTTTTCAGTATCTGAAATTTCTAGCTTTCAATGGCTAATCAACAACACATCAATTTCAGAAACAGAAAGTAAGATTAAACTTTCTGATTATTCTAATTTATTACAAGAAATAAATTCCATCGAAATCATTTTTACAGATTCAAATGATTGTTTATATACAAAGGAAATTCAAGTTTTAGGAAAAAATTTCTGTAATATTCAAAAAGGAATTTCGCCAAACGGAGATGGGTTCAATGAATATTTAGATTTGGTTTCTTTTGGAGGTGTTGACTTAAAAATTTACAATCGTTATGGTATGGAAGTTTATTCTAAAAATAATTATCACAAAGAATGGAAAGGTCAAAATAAAAAAGGCGAAATGCTACCAAGCGGAACCTATTTTTATCAAATTCAAACCAATGTCGGTGAACAATTTACAGGTTGGATTCAATTAACGTATTAACAAAACAAGTAAATTATTGATTAAAAAGAAGGAATTTCTAAATATTGAGATTTCTTCTTTTTGTGTCTATAAATTGTTAATTTTGTTCATATAAACCAAAAACACTGTATGTTAAATAAGATATTTTTTTTCCTATTTTTGATTTTATCTAATACCGTTTATTCGCAAAAAAATCTGGTATTAAATCCAAGTTTCGAAGAAGATAATGGAAAATTTCGATGTTATTTTTATCCGAATGGAAACTTTCCAATTACAAATTGGACTTCAGGAAGTGAAGGTTCAATAGATGCTTTTACGACAAAATTATCGACAAAATGTATTATGAATCCATTGAATGATAGTTTTGCTGGACAAAAGCCAAGAACCGGAAAAAACTTTGTTGGGTTTTCGAATGTTTATACAGAAAAAATCGATTATCGCGAATATGTTCGTGGAACTTTATCCGAACCTTTAATTGTTGGTTCGCGTTATAAAATTGAATTTTATGTTTGTTTGTCCGATTTTTCAAATACCGCTTCAAACAATATTGGATTAGTTTTTATTAATAATAAAGACAAAATCTTTGCAAACGTGGACCCAATTCCGCTAAAACCAGATGTAAATTATTCTGGAAAACCAATCACAGAAAAAGATAAATGGACTTTAATGAGTTTTGAATTCATAGCTACAAAACCAAATTTAGATGCTTTTTTGATTGGTAATTTTTTCAGCACAAACGAAACCAATTATCAAATTTTATCTGAAAGTAAACCAGTAGAAACTTATTTATTGTTAGACGATGTTTCGATTTATCAAGACGAATTAGCTTTTGATTTGCCAACCCAAGTTTGTAAAGGAGAAACGCTAGAATTACCCAAAATTTCTAAAACTGGATTTAACGGAACTTGGAATGCTGAATTTGATTCACAAAATTCAAAAACATATGTTTTTACGCAAGATTCTGGAAATCCTAAACGACAATTTTCTTTTGATATTGAAATTACAAAAGGTTTAGAATTTGAACTGGTTACCTATTGTCAAAACTATGAATTTTTTATCGAAGCAAGATTTAAAGAAAATTCAAATAGTCCAATTGTAAATTTTGAATGGTCAATAAATAATACCAAAATAACCAACAAGAATTTAGTTTTAAAATTAGCCGATTTTAAAAATTTAGTATCCGCTGATAATAATATTAGTGTTACTTTGACGAATCAAGCGGGTTGTAAATGGACTGAAAAAATGATTTTCTCAGGAAAAAATTTATGTAAGATTCAAAAAGAAGTTACTCCAAACGCTGATGGTTCAAACGATTTTTTAGATTTAAGTTCGTTCGGAGGTGTGGATTTAAAAATTTACAATCGCTTTGGAAATGTTGTTTATGAAAACAATAATTATAGAACCGAATGGAGTGGAAAAATAGAAAATGATGTTTTGTTACCTGTTGGAAATTATATGTATCAAATTCAAACCAAAATAGGAGAAGAAATTTCGGGTTGGATTCAACTGTCTTATTAAATTCTTCAAATTAGAACATTCGATTTCAAAATGAAATAGATAAAATCCAAAAGGCAAAGTCGATTGACTTTGCCTTTTGGATTTATTAAAAAATTATTTTTTAAGTTTTTTATATTCTCGAATTAATTCTTTTAGATGACGATTTGAACTAACATCAACATCTTTGTCAGATAAATAATGTTTAAACGTAAAATTAAATCTGTAGTTTTTAGAAACAATTTCTTGGTCAACAATTAAAAGTTCGTTTCTAAGTTGTTGTTTTTCAATTTCAATTTGCTCTAATAATTCAAATTTAGAACCAAAATCTCTTCGAAAAGTATTTGTATTAAAAGGAATTGAATTTAAAATTTGCATTTGTTTTTTAGACTTCAAATCTAGATTTGATATGATTTTTATTGCAACTTGTTCAATATCAGATTTTGAAAGCGTTGTTATATTTTCTGGAAGAAAAGATTCAATTTGATTTTTTTTATTTTGCTTTTCTGTCGATTTTTTTAAAGTTGCTGTACGAACATAGCCGCTACCAAAGCATTTTTGACAATTTGCATTTAAACCTTTGCAAGAACAAATTTGGGTTATCATATGTATTAGATTACGTTTTTAGAATAACTTCATGTGGTTTCTGTAAACTAATTATGAAGTTTTTATTTGGATGTAAATTTTGTCAAAGGTAAGCAACTTTTTAATTTTTAAATAAAGTTGCATCAACTTTTAAAAGGTGTTTGAGTTGCAAAAAGGAAGGAAGCTTTGTTTGAGCTCTTTTGCAAATTTTAATTTGTAAAAAGCGAGTGCGAACAGCCTGGCCAGAAACGGAGTGAATGGTTTGCCCCAAAAAATAAAATAAATTATTTGGTCAATACAATCACAAATTGTTTTTTGTTTTCGTTTTGCTGAAAGTACAAATAACCTTGATGTGCTTCGATGATGTTTTTTGAAAGTGTTAAACCAATTCCTGCGCCATTTTTACGTGTGGTATAAAACGGTAAAAAGATTTTTGAAATGATTTCGTTATCGATTAAAGCGCCCGAATCTTGAATGATAATTTGCAGTCGATTTTCGGTTTGTTTGGTGGTAATCCGAATCCATTTTTCAGTAGATTCTGTTACAGAATGAATGGCATTTTTTATCAAATTTATCAGCACTTGCTCAAACTGACTTCGGTCTAAATCAACCATTAATTGATTTGAAATTTCAGATGAAAAAGTAATATTTTCGGATTGAAACGTATTTTTAAAAATAGATTCAATATCATTTACAATTTCACTTAAATTTTGTTTGCTTTTATTTGGAGTTGGTAAACTAGTTAATTCACGATATTGTTCAACAAAAGTTTGTAAATGCTTGCTGCGATTCATAATCGTGTCTAAACTTAATCGAATATCTTCAATGTCATCTGGCTCAATTTCATCGTTTTCAAAATACAATTTTGTCGAATGTGCCAACGAATGAATTGGCGTTAACGAATTGATTATTTCATGTGAAATTACTTGCATAATATTTATCCAAGCTTCTTTTTCGGTAACTTCGATTACACGTTGAATCGAATCTAGGAAAATAACATCGTAGGTTTCATTTGCAATTGTTGTTTTTGAAAGCTGAAAAACATAGGTTTGTTTTTCTTGGTCTTGTATTTGAATTTCGATTGTTTTTTTCTGTTCTGTAAACTGACTATTTTCTAAAGTTTGACAAAATTCTGGAATAAATTTCTTTAAATAATTCCAAGAGCTTGATTGCGGCACATGAAACAATTCTTGAAAGAACAGATTCATAAAAACAATTTTCCTATCGCTTTCTTCTTCTTTTAGAATCAAAAAACCAGAAGGTACAGCGTTTATCAATTGGTGATATAAAATTTCTTTTGAAGTATTTAGTAAATGTAAATTTTTAGTTTTGTTATATAATTTTACAATATTTTTGTTCTTTTTAATTGGATTATCGTCCATATTTAAACTAAAATCATCATAAAGTAAAGCGCTAACAATTTTTTGATTGTACGAAAAATGATTTTGTATGTAATAGATAAATTCTACCAAAACAATTAAAGTAACAACGGCAAAGAAAGTAAACGAATACCAATAATTTTTAAAGGCAAAAAAGGCACACAAAATACAAGAAGTTGCTATTAAAACAACTCGTAAAAAGATGAAAAAAGTGATGTAATTGGTTTTCATTTTATGATTGTTCAATATTATATTTTTCAAGCTTTCGATATAAAGCTGCTCTAGAAATTCCTAAATCTTCAGCTGTTTTAGAAATATTTCCATTATAAAAATGTAGTCGTTCTACAATTTTATTCTTTTCGATTTCAGCTAAATTTTGATTTTTAACTTCTGATTGTAATGGAATAACTGCATCAAAACCTAAATGTTCTAATGTAATCTGATTGTCTTCAGCTAAAATTATAGCGCGTTCAATTCTATTTTGCAATTCTCGAATATTTCCATTCCAAGGATAATTTTCAAGTTGCGACAAAATTGCCGCATCAATGTGTGGAATTTCTAAATCATATTTGTTTGCAGCTTCATTCAAAAAATGATGAATCATTGGAATAATATCTTCTTTTCTTTCCGATAAATTTGGCATTGTCACAGAAATGGTGTTGATACGATAAAACAAATCTTCTCGAAAACTTCCTGTTTTTACAGCTTCTTCTAAATTAGAATTCGTTGCAGTTATAATTCGGACATCAACTTTTCGAGGTTTGCTTTCACCTAATCGGACAATTTCTTTATTCTGAATGGCTTGTAAAAGCTTTGTTTGTAAATGCAACGGAATATTTCCGATTTCGTCTAAAAATAAAGTGCCGCCATTTGCATTTTCAAAACGCCCCATCGTGTCATTTTTTGCGTCTGTAAATGCACCTTTAGCATAGCCAAATAATTCACTTTCGAATAAATTTTCGCTCAACGAACCCAAATCAACTTGAACAAACGGTTGGTCTTTTCTGTTTGATTGTAAATGTATTTTTTTTGCTAAAACTGATTTTCCTGTTCCATTTTCACCAAGAATTAAAAGTGTTGCATCTGTTAAAGCAACACGTTGTACAAGTTTATAAACCTTTTCTATACTTGGTGAACTTCCTAAAAATAGCTTGTTTTCGTTTTGTTTTAATGGTGTTTTTCTTTTTTGTTTAACAGCATCTTTAATTTGTGCAACTAATTTTTCATTATCCCAAGGTTTCAATAAATAATCAATTGCTCCAAGTTTTAAACCATCAATTGCATTTTGAATGTTTCCGTACGAAGTCATTAAAATAACCTTTGTTTCAGGTTGATTTTGTTTGATTTCTTTTAACCAAAAAATGCCTTCTTTACCATCTTCGTAACCGGTTCTAAAATTCATATCCATCAAAATCACATCGATTTCATTTTGAGACAAAATTTGTAGAATTTCTTTCGGATTTGAACATGTTAAAACGCTTTCAAAACTACGTTTAAGCAACAATTTACTTGCAATTAAAATCTCGTCTTGGTCGTCGATTACTAAAAGTGTGGCTTGTGTTTTTTTCATATCGATTTTTAGCTGTTCAAAAACGGACAGTTTAGTGTTCGTTTTCGGACAGTTTGATTTTTAGGTTGTTTTTTAAATGATTGATTTTTATTGATTTAGTAAGTTATAAATACATGGCATATTATTTATAATTTATTAAATATCAAACGTTAAAAAATCACTTATCTCAAAAGTAAATTTATAAAATAATGGATATTAAAATTAATTCTAAGAAAAATAAATATAAAAGATTCGGTTTTATCGGTTTTGCTATTTTAATTGTTGTTGTCTTGTTTGTTTACGTTTCTAATCAACCTAGAACATTAGCTGTAAACGAATCTGAAATTATGATTAAAGAAGTAACAGAAGATTTCTTTGAAGATTTTGTAAGTTTTCAAGCACAAATAGAACCCATAAATTCAACTTTAATTAATGTTGTAGAAAGCGGTTCGGTTCAAGAAATTTTTACCGAAAATGGAGCGATGGTTACTAAAGGAATGCCAATTGCGCAATTGTACAATCCGAATTCAGAATTAAGTTATTTAACGCAAGAAACCGCAATTATTGAACAAATGAATCAATTAAATGTTTCAAAATTAAATATCAGAAATCAAGAATTAAATCTTTCGAAAGATTTGGTTAGTATGGAACACGATTATAATCAAACGCAACTTGAATATGATTTAAATAAAAAGCTTTTTGAACGTGATGTTTTATCTAAAAATGAATGGGAAACTACAAAAGAAAAATTCAGATACCAACAAGAACGTAAAGCTATCATTCAGAAAACATTAATTAAAGAAAAAGAATCGAACGTTTTGCAAATCAAACAAATTGATGAAGCTTTATCGATTATGCAAAAAAGTTTAAATACGTTGCGAAATAACAAACAAAACTTCTTGATTTTAGCGCCAGAATCGGGTAGGTTGAGTTCTTTTGATTTGGCTTTGGGACAATCAATTGAATCCGGAAAAAGTATTGGAAAGATTGATGTTTTAAGTGGTTATAAATTGGTTGCAATGGTTGATGAATATTATTTAGACCGTATTCAGGAAGGTCAATATGGACAAATAGAAATCAAAAGTCAAAAAGTTAAGGTAAAAGTTACTAAAATTTCGCCCGAAGTTAAAAACGCAAAATTTAAAGTTGAGCTTGAATTTATCGATAAATTACCAGCTAACATTCAAGATGGAACTTCGGTTGGTGTAAAACTAACCTTGTCAGAAAAAGAGAAAAAAATTATTTTACCCAAAGGAAGTTATTTTGCAACCACTCAAGGAAAATGGATTTTTGTGGTAAACGACCAAAAAGCAATTCGTAGAAAAATTGAATTAGGTAAAGAAAATCCGAATGTTTACGAAGTGATTTCTGGATTAAAGATTGGCGATAAAGTCATAACATCAAATTACGAAGATTATACAACGATTGAAGAATTAGAAATAAAAAAATAAAATGAAAAAATATATTATTATCGCCATGTTGCTTGGTACATTCTCTATCTCAAATGCTCAAAATTGTAATTGCGAAAGTAACTTTGAATGGGTTAAGAAAACTTTTGAAGAAAACGACGCCGGTTTTGAATATTATATCGAAAAAAAAGGTGAACAAGCTTATAAAGAACACAACCAACGTATTTTATCAAAAATCAAATCAGCAAAAAACATCAATGAATGTGCGCCAATTTTATATGAATGGTTAGAATTTTTTCGTTCCGGTCATATTGCTATTTCTCTAAAAGAAACGAGTCAGAATCAGCAAATTGAAAAAGTAATTCCAAACGATTTTTCTGAATGGGAAAAACTGGTTGTTGATGTTCCGAAATTTGAAAAGTATTTAAAGAATAAAAAAGTTCAAGATGCTGAAGGAATTTGGTTTTCTGAACCTTATAAAATCGGAATTAAAAAAGAAGGAAATCAATATGTTGGCTTTATCATTGAATCTGGTGCTGAAACTTGGAAGAAAAATCAAATAAAATTAAAGATAGATTCAAATTTTGATTCATCCGTTTTTTATATGCGTGACCATTCTGCGGTTGAATCAAATGATATCAAATTCTTAGGTGAAAACTATTTAAAAATTGGACGTATGATGCTTAAACGTATTGCTCCTGTTTTACCAAAAGACGAAGCTATCGAATCATATATAACCATGTTAAATGCAAAAGAACCGTATTTAGAACAGTTGAATTCAAAAACGTTGATGCTTCGAATTCCTTCTTTTAGCAATGAAAGTAAAGCAGCAATTGATAGTGTTTTAGCTGTTAATAAAGATTTGATTTTAAGAACCGAAAATTTAATTCTTGATATTAGAAGCGGAACAGGTGGAAGTGATTCAAGTTTTAATGATTTAATTCCGTATTTGTACACCAATCCAATCCGAACTGTTGGCGTTCAATTTCGTTCAACTAAACTAAATAATCAACGCATGTTAGATTTTATTAATAATCCGAAATATGGTTTTGACGAAGATGAAAAAAAATGGGCACAAGCAGGTTTTGATAAATTAGAAATGAACTTGGGAAAATATGTTGGTTTAAATCAATACGATGTTAATTCGCGTTCTTTAGACACGGTTTATGAATTTCCAAAACATGTTGCAATCATCATTAACGGAGGAAACGGAAGTACAGACGAACAATTTTTGCTAGCTGCCAAACAAAGTAAAAAAGTAAAATTGTATGGTAAAACTACTTTTGGAGTTTTAGATATATCTAATATGTATTTTATTGATTCTCCTTGTAATGAATTCGAATTCGGTTATGCACTTTCAAGAAGTAAACGAATCCCGAACTTTCCGATTGATGAAATTGGTATTCAACCCGATTATTATTTAGATGAAGATATTCCAGAAGAAGAATGGATTTCTTATGTAAATGAATTACTTAATAATTAAAAAAACACAAAATGATAAAAATAGAAAATCTATCTAAAGTTTTTAAAACTGCAGATATTCAGACCAATGCATTAAATAAAATCAATATTCAAATTAAATCGGGTGAATTTGTTTCCATAATGGGACCTTCCGGATGTGGTAAATCTACCTTATTGAACATTATTGGTTTACTTGATGATTTTAATGACGGAAGTTATCGTATTTCGGATATCGATATGTCAAAAAGTAGTGAATCTAAACGTGCCAAAATCCGTAAAGAAAATATTGGATTCATCTTTCAGAATTTTAATTTAATTGATGAATTATCGGTTTATGATAACATCGAATTACCATTAATTTATGCAAAAATTCCAAGTACTGAACGTAAAAAACGCGTGAATGAAATCGCTGAAAAATTGAATATTGTACATCGTTTACAACATTTTCCGCAACAACTTTCGGGTGGTCAACAACAACGTGTTGCAGTTGGTAGAGCTTTGGTTTTGAATCCGAAAATTATTTTAGCCGATGAGCCAACAGGAAATTTAGATAGTATAAACGGGAATGAAGTAATGGAACTTCTTACAGATTTACACAAACAAGGCGCAACTATTTTAATGGTTACGCATTCGGCTCACGATGCTGCATATTCAGATAAGATTATAACAATGAAAGATGGCGAAATTTTATCCGAAAAAATCAATCAAAATACGGTAAATGTTTTTACTAACTCTAAATAAAAGGTTATGATAAAAAGTTGGTTTAAAATTTTCGTTACGCATTCCATCAAAAATAAAGCATTTACTTTTTTGACTATTCTAGGATTAGGAATCGGAATTTCGAGTTTGATTTTTGCTTTATTATATTGGAATAACGAAACAAGTTATAATAAATGGAATCCCGAAAAAGATTCGGTTTATGAAGTATTAAGTACAATTTCAACTGGCGAAACTTGGGGATATTCACAAGCAGGATTAGCAAAAAACATCAAATTAAAAACAGATAAACTTCAAGATTACTGTTATTATTTACCTTATTATACCGAAGATATTTTATTAGCAAATGGCAAGAATAATTATGCGACTAATATTGTTATTAGTCAATCTAACTTTTTTGATTTTTTTCCTTTTGAATTTGTAAAAGGTAGTAAAGAATCGTTTCGTAAAAACAAAAATGAAGTTGCCATTGAAGAAGGTGAAGCTCAGAAGATTTTTGGAAATCAAAATCCAATTAATCAAACCATTTCAATTAATAACGAACATTTAGTTGTAACTGCGGTTTTTAAATTAAACGAGCTTTCATCAATCAAACCTAAATATGTTTTTTCGACCATTGATTCTGACTTACAAACTTATGAGTCTGAATGGGGAAATTACAATTATTCATTAATGTTTAAATGTAATAAAGAAGACATTCACGAAATTGAACGAATTGGCGAAGAGGTTTTGACAAATTTTAAAGTTTCTGAAGATGCAAAATATAAAGGAATTTCTATTGAAGAATATCTAAAAGAATATGGTAAATTTTCCATTGAATTACAATCTTTAGCAGATGCTAGATTAAGCAATAAAGTAACCGGTTTTTCTGAAGGAAAAGGCAATCGCGTACTTTTACAAATTTTAGTTGGTTTATCTATTTTGATTCTTGTTTTATCAATTATCAATTACATTAATTTGTCAACCGCACAAGCAATGAAACGTGCAAAGGAAGTTGGTGTTCGTAAAGTTTTTGGAGCTTCAAAGAAAAATATTGTTTATCAATTTGTTTTTGAAACTATCTTAATTACATTTTTTGCACTATTATTTGCACTTTGTTTAACCGAATTATGTTTGCCGTATTACAATAATTTAATCGGAAAATCGCTTGTATTGAATATTTTAGATTTCGGTTATTATTTAGCGCTTATCTTTTTAATTGTTGTGCTTTTCGCTGGATTTTTCCCTGCTGTCTATATTGCAAATTTCGAAGAATTAAAAGTACTTAAAGGTAATTTCTCTCGAAGTAAAAACGGAATATGGGTACGTAATTCTATGTTGATTTTACAGTTTACTATTGCAACTTTTTTCATTGTAAGCGGATTGATTGTTTCGCAGCAAGTAGATTATTTATCTAAAAAAGATTTGGGTTTTAATGGCAATCAAATATTGTCTATAAATTATACGATTTCTAATGTTGATAAATATAAATCATACGAAGCTTTTAAAAGTGATTTATCCAAAATAAAAGGTGTTGAAGATGTTAATATTAGTACTTTAAGCTTAGGAAGCGGAACAGGTTCATCTTCTAGTTTTTCGTTACCAAACAGTAAATTTTCTACTCAAGCACAAAACGTAGCATTTGATTTTGGTTATTTAGATTTGTTTAAAATGCAAATTATCGAAGGACGTGATTTAGATTCAAATATCGCTTCAGATTCTACAGAAAACGTACTTATCAATCAACGTGCAATTCGCGATTTAGGTGGAAATGTTCCGTTAGGAACCGAATTTGAATGGAATGGAAGAAAATTCAAATTAGTTGGTGTAGTTAAAGATTTTAATTTGCGTTCGCCTCAAGAAGAAGTTCCTCCAATGCTATTTATGCACATGAAAACTGTAAATTGGATGTCTTCAAATATTATGAATTTTGTTGTAAAAATCAATTCAGAAAATACAGAAGAAACAATTGCCAATTTAGAAAAATTCTGGAAAGAAAAGATTGATGCAAATATGCCATTTACTTATGACTTTGTCGATAAAAAATTTGCACGTTCTTACGAAGGTTACATCAAACAAAAAAAGATGTTTAGCATTTTAAATGTCATTGTTATCGGAATCGCTTTATTTGGTTTGTTTGCTTTATCGTCTTTTACCATCGAACGCAAATACAAAGAAATTGCAATTCGAAAAGTTTTAGGAGCAGAAACTAGTTCGTTACTTAAACTTTTAACGCAGCAGTATATTGTTATGGTTTTAGTCGGATTTGTTCTTGCTTTGGTTCCAAGTTATTATTTGATGCAAAAATGGTTAGCTAATTTCCATTATCGTATTGATATCGAATGGATAGTTTATGTTTTTGCATTCTTCATATTGTTGCTTTTAACCTTAATTGTTGTGATTTCAAAAGCCTTTTTTGCAACTCGATTAAATTTATTGACTTATTTAAAATATGAATAATTTACTCAATTTTTTATTTATCATACTGTTGATGCTTTTTCCTTTATCGGGAAAAGCACAGCAGTTGAGTTTACAAGATTGTTTTGAAATTGGCACAAAAAACTATTCTGACTTTAAGATTCAAGCTTTAAAAATAGAACAAAGTCAAAAAGCTAAACGTTCAATTGCTTCAAGTTTTTTACCTCAAATTGGAATTTCAGCTTCGCATAGCTATAATTTTGGGTCGTCAATTAATCCATCAAGCAACAATCGTGAACCTTCAAATATTCAATCAGATAATATTTCAATTGATTTTAGAGCAAGTTTGATTGATTTTTCTAAATGGTCTGAAAACAATATTCAAAATTATGATATCGAAATCGAAAAATGGAATTATGAAATAATCGAAATGCAATTTCAGATGTTGATTTTAGAAAAATATATGAAAGCTTTGACTTTACAAGAATGGCAAAAATCAATGCAAAATCAAGTTGATAATAGCAATCAAACACTAAAACGAATTCTTGATAAGGTAGAGCAGGGGAAAAGACCTAAAAGTGATGCTTATGATATGCAGGTGATTTTTCTTCAAGAAACAAATGATTTTGAGAAAGTTAAAGCAGATGAACATGTAGCTAAATTGGAACTATTACAATTAATCAACTCTCAATCATTTCAAGCGAATCAAATGGTGATGTCATTTCCAGAAGTGCTTTTTTATCGAGACGAAAATTACACGGTAAATCAAAATCCATCGCTTCAGAAAACTAATGCTTCGCTTTTAAAAAATCAAGCAGAACAAAAACAATTGCAAAAAGTTTATCTACCAACGCTTGATTTCGTTTATTCTTACGGAACATTTTATGCGCAAAAAATCAACAATCTATCGGATACTAATTTTCAATTTCAAAATCAATTAAAAGATAATAAAAGCCAATTTGTAGGTTTATCACTTTATATTCCGGTGTTTAGTAAAGGTAACAATTCGCAAAAAAGTAAGCTAAAAGAACTAGATTATAGGATTTTAAAAGAAGAAGAAATAAAAGAAACCAAGCGTTTATCAGACAATTTGCAAATTGCTAAAACCAAGATTTCTTTTTTATCTGAAGAACAAAATAGGTTGATTGCTATTGAAGAAATTTCCGAAAAAGCTTTAGAAACCACGGCAAGTAAATATATTTTTGATAAAGTTGATGCATCCAATTACAAACTTGCTAAAAATCAATTGTTACAATCTCAGTATAATTTGCTTTCTAATAAAATTCAGTTTTTTTCTGAAATCTATCAATTAGAATTACAATTTAAATGAGATATATTGAATTAGTTATAAAAGAGAAAACCTCAGTTTGTTGAGGTTTTCTTGTTTTGATATTTATTTATATAATTTTGAAATAATTTTGTTTTCAAAAGTTTTAAAAAACTACGAACGCATAAACTCAAAGGCACCTTTACGCAGATTAATACCATATTCCAAATACGCTTTTAAACAAGCTAGAAAATTTGCCCAGCCAAACGTATTTCCGCTAAACCATTCTAAATTTTGGTCGTTCAATTCTTTTTCACCTTCCGAAACTCTTACAACAACAGATTTATCTGCTTGTTCTTCTAAACAAATTTTAACGGTTGTGTTATTGTCCCATACAAAAGAAACGCTAACGTTTTCGACAATTTTTATATTGTTGACGATAGATTCGTGTTCCGGAAATTCGGGCCATTTCCATTTAACTTCTTTATTTTCTTCTAATTTTCCAGTACTTTCAGAAATGAAATATTGTGTCATTTTCTCCGGATTAACAAGAGCTTCAAAGATTTCGTTTATTGGTTTTTGGATCTGTATGGATGCATTTATAACTAGTTTCATAAATTATACTATTTATAATTAGTACTTGTTTTCTATCCGAACTAGGTAATTCTAAAGTAGAACGAATAAGTTATTAAATATAAAGATAATCAAAATGAGAAAGATTCTTCGTTATGATTTTTTAGAGTACAATTTAATGATTCAATAAAGTTTTAATTCTAAAAGAAATTCATTTTTAATAAACGAATAGAATATAAATTAATGTATTAAACTATAAAAACTTCTATATAGATAGATTAAATAATATTCAAATTGATTTAAGTATTCAATTTTAAACAAAATATTTCTCATTTTTTACATTATAATTAATTTAGAATAATTTTAATTTCATATCAATATTTAAGTTAATTTATATTTTAAATATCTTAAAAAGTGTAATGTTTTAGATTATTATTTTGATTTTAGCATAAATTGTCTAAATTAGTAATTCACTTTTTTTATAAAAAACAAATTTTAATTATTATGAAAACAGAACAACCTATTCGAGGAACTCAAGGGGCAGATATTGTTGGGCCACGTAATCCAGAAGTCGAAAAACAAAACCCAGATATTTTGTTACCTCCAGAAACAGATCATGGTGGTATTCCAAATTTAAAATTTCCATTTGCTATGGCGCATAACCGTTTAGAAGATGGTGGTTGGGCTCGCGAAGTTACCCAAAGAGAAATGGGAAGTATGGAAGAAATGGCTATTGTGAATATGCGTCTTCCTGCAGGTGTTACTCGTGAACTTCATTGGCATAAAGAAGGTGAGTGGGCTTATGTCCTTCAAGGTAAAGTAAGATTTTATTTAATAGATGATCAAAGAAATGTTTTAATTGAAGATTTAGAAGAAGGTGATCTTTGGTACGCACCTCCAGGATTTCCACATGCTATTCAAGGCTTAGAGGAAGGAACTGAGTTTGTACTTGTATTTAATGATGGTAATTTTTCTGAAAACCAAACACTATTACTAACAGAGCTTTTTGCTCATACACCAAAAGAAGTATTAGCGAAAAACTTTGGAGTTGCTGAAAGTGCATTTGATGGAATTCCAGTAAGTGAAAAATATATTTTCCGTCTTCCTGTTCCGGGACCTCTTGAAGAAGTACGTAAAGAATTAGGAGCTGTAAATTTCACTAATAAATACGTTTTTAAAGCATCAAAAGAACCTAAAAAAATGTTTGAAGGTGGCGCAACTCAATTGGTAGATAATCAAACTTTTGAAGTTACTGATCTTGCAACGCTTATCATTGATTTAGAACCAGGAGGAATGAGAGAAATCCATTGGCATCCAGATGCAGATGAACTTCAATATTATATTAGCGGCCAAGCACGTATGACTGTTTTTGATGCTGTAAATAATGCAAGAACGTTTGATTTTGTCGCTGGTGATGTTGGGTATGTTCCAAGAACATTAACTCATTATATCGAAAATACAGGAACAGAACCAGTACGTGTTTTAAATGTTTTCCATAAAGGTCGTTATAGCGATGTTTCATTAAATAACTGGTTGGCTTTAACACCTAAAGATCTTGTAACAGGTCATTTAGATATTGAAGAACCATTTATTTCTTCTTTACGTCAAAAATATCAAACCATCGTTAAAGGTTAATCGAATTTATATGTATTAAAAAGATAACTGATCTAGTAATATAGTACGTAAGTTACTACTAGATCAGTTTTTTTATAAACTTAAATAAAAAATATATGGAAGATTTTATGTCTAAGATGCTTTTTTCTGATCTGATTCCCATTTTAGTTATTATGGCTATTGGTTATATCAGTGGTAAAAAAAATGTTTTTCAAGAAGGTCAATCGCAAGTATTTAACAAGCTTGTGTTAGATTATGCTTTACCAGCAGCCTTATTTATCTCAATTGTTAAAGCAGATAGAAAAATGTTATTTGAAAATGCAACTTTAACAATTATATCTGTAGTAGGACTTGTTATTTTATTTATGGTGTCTTATTACAGCATGCAATGGTTTTTTAAACGTTCAAAAGCAGAATCTGCCGTATGTGCGCTTGTAGCAGGTTCTCCAACTATTGGATTCTTAGGTTATGCGATTCTTGATCCACTTTACGGAACCGGTATTGAAACCGGATTAGTTGTTGCAATTGTTGCAATTGTTGTTAATGCGATAACACTTCCAATAGGTTTGTATTTATTGAATTCAGGTAGTAGTGCAACGACGGCTAAAGATAGCAAAGGACAAGGAAGTGCAATTTTAGATTCTTTAAAACAACCTGTGGTTTGGGCCCCATTATTAGCTGTTCTTTTGGTATTAGTTGGTATTAAATTACCATCTCAAATCGACCCTACATTTAGTTTATTAGCACAAGCTAATTCAAGTGTAGCTGTTTTTGCAGCTGGACTTACGCTTGCTGCCTATAAATTCGAGCTTGATTGGGAAATTGCTTACAATACATTCTTTAAGCTAGTTTTAATGCCAGCTATTTTCTTAGGTGTCGGATTACTTTGTGGCTTAAGCAGTTTAGTACTTCAAATGCTTGTATTAGCTGTTGCTTTACCTCCTGCATTTTCAGGTGTAATTATTTCCGGAAAATACAATGTGTATACGCGTCAAGCGACATCGAGTCTAGCAGTAAGTGTTATTGGGTTTATAATTGCGGCACCAACATGGGTTTATCTTGCTAAAGTATTAAGTAGTTAAATTTTAGTTGTTAGATATTTATTTAAAAAACTCGCTTAAATCATTTTAAGCGAGTTTTTTGTGATTATTACTTTTATGTATTTAAAATAATATGTCGGAATATCAATAATTTTTGTTTCATAAGGTTGTTCTAAACTAAAATAAAAACAAAACCTAATAGTCTTAATAAGTTGTTGTTATTGTTCTGAATTTAAAAAAATGTATTGTCTACAGTAAAATAATTATTTCTTATTATTATTTTTTAAAGTAGTTTGAAGTATGGCTGAATACAAAGGTGATGCTCCTAGTGTTTGCGCCATAAAAGTTGCAGCGGCACACGTTAAAATTAAAGGTAGAATAAGCATATAACTATTGGTCATTTCCATAACAATTACAATTCCAGTAAGTGGAGCTCGAATGGTTGCTGCAAATAATCCTGCCATTGCTAATATGGTAAATGAACTTAGATGAATATTATAATGTGGAAAAATGGGTTGAATTAAAAACCCAAATAAAACACCAATTACTGCTCCTAATGCCATCGTAGGTGAAAAAATTCCTCCTGGAGCGCCAGAACCAAAACAAAAAACAGTTGCAAAAAAACGAAATATAAAAATCAATAGCAAAGGATAAAATGCATAGAATCCTTCTGCTACTTTAGGAATGATATTAAAACCATCTCCAGCTAATTCTGAAATAAGTGAAAATAATAAGCCAAAACTTCCAGCTAAAAGTGCTCCTGTAATTATAAAATTATATTTATTCTTGTTATAGAAAGTAGCTAAAAAACTTCGGGTACGTAAAATTAAAAAATTTGAAAATGAACCAATACTACCTAAAATCAATCCAAGTAAAATAAAAAGCCACAAGCTGTTTAAAGGTACAGAATCAGGTATTTGGATAGCTAAGATAGGTGCAGAATTT
Organism: Flavobacterium sp. I3-2; assembly: GCF_013389595.1. Taxonomy (NCBI): domain Bacteria; kingdom Pseudomonadati; phylum Bacteroidota; class Flavobacteriia; order Flavobacteriales; family Flavobacteriaceae; genus Flavobacterium; species Flavobacterium sp. I3-2. Next base: position 3,415,867 of record NZ_CP058306.1, on the reverse strand, counting down.
ATCATAAGTTGATAAGTAAAGCATGCACTAATGCAACCTACAAAAACAGCTTTAATTGAAGTTTTTGTGTAGGTAAACTCATCGTGCATTTCTTCAATAATAAATAGAATTCCTCCAAGCGGAGCATTAAAAGCTGTCGTAATCCCTGCACCTGCGCCTGTAGCAATAAGTGTGTGTTGCGAATCTTTATTTTTAAGTTTACATGTATCAGATATCATTTTACCTAAATTAGCACCAATTTGAACGGTAGGACCTTCTCGTCCTAAAATCATCCCACTTCCAAGAGCAGCTAAACCGCCAAAAAATTTGACAGGTAAAACTCGGCACCAGCGTATAGGTCTTAAGTCAATTAAAGCACCTTCAACTTCAGGAATACCAGAACCGCTTGATTCAGGAGCATATCTTTTAACCAAATAATAAGCGATACCTCCCATAAAAGCTGCAATTAAAAAGATTAAAAAATAGTTGATAAAAGCCGATGTGATCAATGAATTTGATAAAAAATTTTTATGCCAATTGATAATAAAGTTTAGTGAAAGTTGAAATAATGAACCTATTAAACCTGTTAAAGCCCCAACGATAGCAGCCAAAAAAAGAATAATAAAAGGAGAACGTTCTTGCAAACGCTGCAATTTTTTTGTTATCAATATTTTTTTTTGGTCATTAATATACATATCACGATATCAACCTTATTATTAGGTGTTTAATTTTAATTAGCGTTAAGATTTTTTGAACTAGTAAACCTATTTTTACGGAGAATCTAAACATTTAAAAATAAATTTTGATATTATGATAATTATAAAAATATTTTTATTAATTCGATTAAATTTATGAAAAACTGCTAGAATATACAATTAACCTTAGATTTTTTTTAAGTGTATCAACTTGTGTCTCGCGTTTGTTTAATATAAAACAAAATAATTATTGCTATTGAATGGAATAAACTTTTAAGATTTGATTAAATAGAAGTGCTCAGATTAATTACTGTAATGTAAAATAAATGAATCAATATGCAATTTGTTTCGAGTACGAGTATATTATTAAATTAAAGAATTATTCATAACTTTAAATCTATACTCAAATTAGGTAATTAAGTAAACAAGAGAATCAAAGCCGATTACAATGAAAAAAGATATAGAGCAAAAGTTATTGCATAAAAATACCAATCCTACAAGTATGCGCATATTGGTTTATGATTTTCTTGACAAACAACAAGAAGCCTTGTCTTTGTCACAAATAGAAAATCATTTTTACAATGCAGATAGAATTACAATTTACCGAACGTTAAAAACTTTTGAAGAAAAAGGCATTGCACATAGCATACAAGAAAATACAACTACAAAATATATTTTATGTGACGATGGTTGTGACGAGAAGACACATAAAGACTGGCATTTGCATTTTTATTGCAAAATTTGCAAAAGAACCACCTGTAAAGAAGATTTTTTGATGCCTCAAAATCAAATGATGGATTACAGAATTGACGAAATAAAATTATTTGCCAAAGGCATTTGTGAGAGTTGTTTAAATGAAGGTTTGCAATAGCATTGCATAGTTTCACTGTTTAATTTTGTAATGATTAAAACTACGATAGCAAACAACTTAAAACAACAAAAAATGAAACATAAGCATAAAGATAATGTACAACACAAACAGCTATGTTGTACACAAGAAGAAAAAATACACATACAAACAGGTACTAAACATTTGTCTCAGGATGAAGATTGTTGTAGTTCTCAAAAAAATAAACATCATAAAGATAGTGATAATGATGAGCACGACCATTCGCATTCAGTAAGTACCGATAACGTTTTCAAAATGTTCCTACCTGCCATTATTTCCTTAGTACTTTTATTAACTGGTATTGTAATGGATTACTGGTTACCGCAAACATGGTTTACTAATTGGGTAAGAGTCGTTTGGTATGTAGTTGTTTATTTACCTGTTGGATTACCTGTAATCAAAGAAGCAATTCAAAGTATTAGAAAAGGAGATGTTTTTTCAGAGTTCTTTTTAATGAGTATAGCCACCATAGGTGCATTTGCTATTGGAGAGTACCCTGAAGCTGTAGCAGTTATGTTGTTCTATGCCATAGGCGAAGTATTTCAGACTTTAGCAGTTTCTAGAGCCAAAGCAAACATCAAGAGTTTACTTGACCAAAGACCTGACCAAGTTACAGTTTTAAGAAATAACGAAACTGAAATTGTAAAAGCCGAATCTGTAAGTATTGGAGAAATCATACAACTAAAACCAGGAGAAAAATTAGGATTAGACGGCGAATTAGTATCCAATATGGCATCATTCAATACCTCAGCGTTAACAGGAGAAAGTAAACCTGACACAAAAAATAAAGGTGAAACTGTTTGGGCTGGAATGATAAATCTGAATTCGGTAGCGCTTATAAAAGTTACCACAGCATATACCGATAGTAAGTTGAGTAAGATTTTAGAATTGGTTCAAAATGCTACTTCTCAAAAAGCACCAACAGAACTCTTTATACGTAAGTTTGCTAAGATTTATACACCAATTGTTGTCTTTTTAGCATTAGCTATTTGTTTGATTCCCTATTTTTTTGTTGCTGATTATCAGTTTAAAGAATGGTTATATAGAGCTTTAATTTTCTTGGTTATTTCTTGTCCTTGCGCATTGGTTATCAGTATTCCGTTGGGATATTTTGGCGGAATAGGTGCGGCTTCTCGCAACGGTATTTTATTTAAAGGAAGTAATTTTTTAGATACACTTGCTAGCATTCAAAATGTAGTTATGGACAAGACAGGAACAATGACCGAAGGTGTTTTTAAAGTTCAAGAGGTGGTATTTGATACAACTTTTGATAAGTACGAAATATTGAAAATAGTCAATGTATTGGAAAGTCACAGCACGCATCCTGTTGCAACTGCTATACATGAATATGTTGGTAAACCAGATAATCAAATCCGTTTAGATGGCGTAGAAGAAATCGTAGGGCATGGACTTAAAGCAACTGTAAACGGAAAAAAATTATTGGTCGGTAATTTCAAGTTGATGGATAAATTTGAAATTCAATATAATATTGACCCTAACAGTATTGTATATACGACTATTGCTGTTGCTTATGATAATATCTTTGTTGGCTATATTACAATTGCCGACAGTATCAAAGAAGACGCAAAACAAACAATCAATCTGTTACATAAGCTCAACATCAAAGTGACTATGTTGAGCGGTGATAAAAGTACAGTAGTAAAATATGTAGCGAATCAGTTAGGAATAGACCAAGCTTTTGGTGATTTATTACCCGAAGATAAAGTAAATCGAGTAAAAGATATCAAAGCACAAGGTAAAAGTGTTGCTTTTGTTGGCGACGGAGTAAATGATGCACCTGTAGTTGCAATAAGTGATGTTGGAATTGCTATGGGCGGTTTGGGAAGTGATGCTACTATAGAAACTGCAGATGTGGTTATCCAAGATGACATGCCTAGCAAAATACCAATGGCAATAACAATTGGTAAACAAACCAAAAAAATTGTTTGGCAAAATATAAGTTTAGCATTTGGTGTAAAAGCTATCGTGCTTGTACTTGGAGCTGGTGGATTGGCTACCATGTGGGAAGCTGTTTTTGCTGATGTTGGTGTGGCTTTGTTAGCTATTTTTAATGCTGTACGAATACAACGAATGAAATTTTAAAATATAATGGAACAAGTTTAATCATTAATTTAAAAGTAAATTAAAAGAATGATACTAAGTCGAGTTTTTTCATTCAAGTAATCAATATTTGTATATATTTTTTACATCAATTGTTTAGAGATATTTGAATAAGTTATAAATTGCTCAATTTGGTTAAATATTATTATGAAAACAGAACAGATTATTTATATTAAAAGAAATAGTACATCTTTTGACTTGCGCTCAAATCTATATCAAATTCTTTTGTTTAAAAGCGAGGCAAAATTTAGCATTGATTTAGTTGATTATTCTGTATCTTCAAATCATATAGTTTTCCTAAGTCCTTATCAGAATTTTCGTCTATTTGAAGGTTTAAACGTATGTGCTCTTTCATTTCATGCCGATTTTTATTGTATAGAATATCATAAAAAAGAAGTTGCTTGTAATGGTATTTTATTTAATAATATTTATGAAACTCCATACGTTTATTTATCAGAAAATGAGTTTTTAGAGATTGAACATATTTTCTCAAAAATTGATTCATTACAAGATTTGACTCAATCGTATGACATATCTTTAAAAAAAACGTATTTACAATTAATTTTGGCATTATGTAGTAAACAAAAACTTCTTTCTAAAGCAGCGCGTTCAAATTTTAAAAATGATGAATTGTTTGATTTTAAGCTTTTAATTGAACAGCATTTTACAGAAAACAGAAACATTTCATTTTATGCCGAACAATTCCATCTCACTAACGATGCTTTTAGCAAAAAAGTAAAATCAATTTATGGAAAACCACCAAGTATTTTGATTAAAGAACGTTTAATTTTAGAAGCAAAGAAATTACTTCATCTTACATACAAAAACATAAATGAAATAGCATTTGAATTAGGCTTTTCGGATGAATTTCATTTTAGTAAGTATTTTAAAAATGAAGTAGGTATCTCACCCAAACATTACCGTGATGAGGTAGGTATATCTATTGTAGCGAAATAATACATTTTTATAACGTAAATAGACATTTATTTCCCCAATAGAATATAAGACTTTTGCATCTAAATATATCATGATGCAAACCTTATTACAAATTTTAGCAAATACCCAATCAATTTTTTTTAATACCTTACGAGTTGCAATTTTTATTGTAATGGCTTGGATTGGTGGTTTAAAAGCCTTTCCTTATGAAGCTGATGGTATTGTACCTTTTGTAAGCAATAGTCCAGTAATGAGTTTTTTTTACAAAAAGTCAAATGTTTATGTAAACAATGAAAGTCAAAAAAATATGAAGGAATATACACTTTATAAAAATCCAGAAGGTAAGGTCGTTCAACAAAATATTGATTGGCATAAACAAAATGGTACTTATGCATTTTCTTATATTTTAGGAACTGTAATTTTAAGTATTGGTTTACTTGTTTTGTTAGGTATTTGGTTTCCTAAAATCGGTTTATGGGGAGGTTTACTAACTTTTTGTATGTCTTTAGTTACTTTATCTTTTCTGATAACAACACCAGAGGTTTATGTTCCTAATTTAGGTGGCGATTTTTCAACTCCACATTTCGGTTTTCCTTATTTATCGGGTGCAGGTCGTTTGGTTTTAAAGGACGTAATTATGTTAGCAGGTGGATTATTAATAGCTTCAGATTCAGCTACAAAATTAGTACGAGTTAAAAAAGATATTTTATAAATCAAAATTATAACTACTTCTCTTATTTAAAAAAAGATATTTTCATCAATACCTAAAATTTGCAAAACTTTTACAATGATTAAAAAGGTTGTTTATAAATTGTGACTTGTTTAGTTTATTAAATCAATGATTATTTATTTTTCTTTGGTTTTATAAATACTGACAAAATTAAAAATGTCAAAAGAAACATTGCAAATTGAATAATAAAAACGGGATAAATAATTTTAGATTCAGCAAATCGATATCCAAAACTTACCGCAGATACAGGTAAAGATATAAGTAAACCATACAAAGACCAATTGCCATAAAGCGGATCTGCTGGATAAATGGAACAAACAGATAAAGTACCCAAACCAACATATAAAAACGCAATAAAGCCAGCTAATTTTCGATTTCGTAGATATTCCATCATAAACAGGTTGTCTTTTTTTCAATTACTTTCTAACTTGTAAATTTATGCACATTTATTAAAAAATATTTATAAAAATAACTTGCAATAAAAACTACAAACTATAAGTGTTTTAATTTGAAAGAGTATTAAATTTTGTTAACGAGAATCATTTACGTTTTTAGCGAAATGTATTTTAGCTTGAAACGTAATTTCCCACAGAGCAATAGAAATAATAGCATTTGTTAAAATAGCAGTTTGTATTCCGTAAGCATCCGAATTCGGTGCCAAATTTAATTTTAAAATTAAATTGACTAATAATAAAGAAATTAAGGAAATTAAAAATGAAATAATGATATTAAATATAAAATTCCATTTTAAAAAAATAAAGGCCAAAAAACAATTTAAAATTCCAAAACCTAAAATTAGAACATTTTCAAAGTCGATAAATTCAATTAGGTTGTCAATTGAAGCAATTGGAAAAGCAAGAATGATATACAAAATTAGAAAAACAATATAATATAAAATTCTTTTTTTCATCTCACGTTTTTATTACAATTCTAGTTTATTAAACAAAGCACTATTTTGAATAAATCAAAAAGCAAGCAACTTTTTTTAATTTATAAAACTAACAAATAAAATGGAATAGGCAATTGTGACAAAAAAGTAAATTAGTAATTTGTACTTACTAAGCTTTGAATTTTTTTTATATGTTTTAAATTTATTGACATGTCACCTACTTCGTAATTACCAAAATAAATTATTCCGGATCTTCAAATCTAATTAATTCAGTAATTCGTTTTGGTTGATTTACTTTTTCTTTTAATTCTAATGGTCCAAATGGTGTTAATAAAGATTTATTCACATCAAGGAAATAAATAAAGAATGTTAATCTTGTAGTTTCATTAGTTTCTTTGGGTAAATTATATTCATCACCAATTATTTTAGTTCCTTCAAGATTAAGATATTTTTCAAAAAAAGGAGCTTGCCAATTCCTTTATGGTTGATTTTCTATTTGTTGTGTGAATTCACCTATTTCAATTTCAGACGCTTTTTTATTAATTAATAATTCAACCAAAGTTACATCGGGATTTTTATCGACCGAATACAAACCAATTAAATTCACTAAATTTTGATCCATTTTTTTAAGTATTTTGATTATAAATTGTAGTTTTATGATAAAATTAAGAACAATAAAATATGCCATTTTCTTTTATAAACCTATTTAAAATAAAAGAGGTGAGTAGTACCAAAGAAAAATGTATTTAATAGTTTATTTATCAACTAAAAAGGCTTAATATTAACAATGTAACGTTGTTATTTCCAAAATTTCCACCAAGATTTATTATTTGTTTTTTTATTTAAATTATTATTATCTCTAACTTCATAAAACGAATTGTTTTGATGTAATTCATTCCATGTACCACCAACAACTTCTCTCGTTTTAAGGTTAATTGAAAAAACGTGCCATTCTTCATTGAAATTTGCAGGAAAGTATGATTCGCCATAAAGCATATCATCAGTAACCTTTAAATTTCTTATGCCATCCCAAGAAATTCGACTAGTTTCCCAAAATTCACCATTTAAATTATCAAAAACAATAATATTAATGTCATTTGCAAATATCAAACTTCTATCAGCTGTTTCAACTATTTCATTAATTGTAATTCCAAATATTTTTTGTGGCACTTCATAGTTTGGATTCATAATATAAACTCGACCACCAGCAATTACAATTATTATATCGTGTTCAGGAAAATCAAATACTTTTGAATAATTTGTCCAACCAAGCGCAAAATTAGCTACCCATTGTGACTTATCGGATTTGTAAAAACGAACTACAAAACCTTCTGAAAAAAAAGGTTCTTCTGAATCTGAAATAGAAATGTACATTGGTCCGTATGCAGGTAATGAATTTAATATTTCATATTTTTTTTCTATTTCCATTTGTGTCTTTTTACAAAAATATCATATATCTGTGTGAATTTATTATTAAAACAAAATCTAAACAAGCAACGCTTTTTTTAATTTTTTAATAAAATTGAAATGACGATTACAACAAAAAAAGAAAAACAAAATCGATATTTGTCTTTACTTACCATTACTCTGTTTTAATGATGTGAGCACTACGAAGTAAAATTTGTGTTATGTACAGTGTTTTTGTTTTTTATTAGTTGGTAACTTTCAATAACTTTCGTTCCGAATATAGAATTTTTATAATTTAGTTTAATCATATAATTTTTAATAATATCTTCTCTTGTGAGATGCTTTTCATTTTTAAAGCGTATTGACTGCTTTTTTCCATCAAATATGAAATATATTTTTTCCATTCTGCCAGAAAAATAATTGTTTATTTGACAAATTCTTTCAATTTGATTTCCATTTGTTAATTTAATAATGGCAAAGTTCAATGGTATTTTTAACATAGTTGTAAATAAAATGGCAAAAACTATTAATGCCAAAATATTAAAAAATTGATGAAGAAAACTTTTTCGCTTAATTTCTTTACTGTGTTTATTGTTTATAAAGAAAAGTACAAAAAACAATATTAAAAAAAATGTATAATTTAAAAAAATTGGAAAATCTAAAATTCTGTTTTCTTGACGTATATAAAGAATAATAGAAATTAAAATAATAAAGTAATTTATTTTGTTTTTTAAAATTTTATTTATTAAATCCATTTATTTTTACTGTATGCTTTACATTGTCCTTAACATGACGAAGCTTAACCCATGTGGCTAAAATTAAAGCCAAAACTTTAAAATTTACCAAAACCAAGTCACGCCCTTTTGATTTTTTAAATGTAATAAATAAAAATGAAATTGACGATTGCGACAAAAAAGAAAACCAACTTCATTTTTTATCATTACTAAAAATTGTAATACCCAAGCATTCAAATGATACAAAGTAAAACTTGTGTAAATGGTTGTAAATATTTAGTTGTAATAGGTTAATTGTAAGATTGTTAATTATTTAGCAACTTAATGCAACAATAAAAAATCCGCTTATATAACTGTTCATTATATTTAAGGAATAACATAATACTTATCAAACTTAAATAGATTTTAGAATCTTTGTCGAGCTTTGTTTTTATAATATCAAAATAAAAAACTTTATTAGCATTGAATTATTTTTAATACAAAAGTATTTAATGTAAAAAACAGTGTTGAATCGAGTTTCAAAAGTTTTTTAGTATATTATTACATAAATAAGCCAGTAAAAAAATGTTTTAAATTATTTTAATTACGTATTTTGGATAAAACTTTTAATTTATTATAAAACATGGCTACGGTACGCGAAAAAACGTTTGAATTATTAAGAAAACTTAATATCGATACCATTTTTGGTAATCCAGGTTCAACAGAAGAAACCTTTCTTCAAAATTTCCCTTCAGATTTTAATTATATTCAAGTTCTTCAAGAAGCTTCTGCAGTTGCAGCAGCAGATGCTTATGCCCAAGCAACCCAAACCGTTGGGCTTGTAAATGTTCATACCTCAGCAGGCTTATGTAATGCAATGAGTAATATATTAACTGCCAGTATGAATAAAACACCTTTAATAATTACAGCCGGAAACCAAACTAGAGAAATGCTTTTAATGGAACCTTGGCTATCAAATCCACAAGCCGAAGAAGTCCCTAAACCATTTGTAAAATGGAGTTACGAGCCAAAAAGGGCAGAAGATGTACCAGATGCTTTTATGAGAGCATACGCAATGGCAATACAAGAGCCTGCAGGTCCGGTTTTTCTATCCATTCCATTAGACGATTGGCAAAAAGAAGTCAATAAAGAAATTGTAGTTCGTAGTATTGCACATAGAATAGCCGCAGATCCAAATAGACTACAAGAATTTGCAACATTAATTGTACAGGCAAAAAATCCAGTATTGATTTACGGAGCAGATATAGCAAAACATAACGGTTGGAAACAAGCAATTAAATTAGCAGAAGCCTTACAAGCACCCGTTTTTGCAGCACCTTCTTCAGAGCGTACACCTTTTCCAGAAAATCACCCACTTTATGCAGGTAATTTACCTTTTGCAATAAAACCACTAGCAGACAAGTTAGAAGGTTTCGATGTAGCTTTAATAATTGGAGCACCTGTTTTTTGATATTATCCATACGTTCCAGGAGATTATCTACCAAAAAACTTAAAACTTCTACACATAACAAACGACCCCACCGAGTCTGCAAAAGCACCTGTAGGCGATAGCTTAGTAAGTAATCCGGTATTAGCTTTAGACGCGTTAGCAAATTTAATTGATTTAAAAGAAAAAAGAACAGCTAAAGTATTTAATACCCCATCAACCAAAACCAAAGAATCCAATGATAATCAATTAACAGCCTTTGAGGTTTTTAGTGCAGTAAGAGAGGTTATGCCACAAGATGCCATTTTACTAGAAGAGTCTCCTTCCAATCTAGCCGATCTGCATGCTGCTTGGCCTGTTACATTTCACGACGGATTTTATACTGCCGCAAGCGGTTCTCTTGGTTGGAATGTTCCTGCTGCTATTGGTATAGCACTTGCAGAAAAAAGAAGTGGTAAAAACAGACAAGTAGTAGCATTCATTGGCGACGGTTCATTTCAATACGCTATTCAAGGTATTTGGACAGCAAAACAACAAAGCCTACCAATCATTTATATTGTTCCAGTTAACGAAGAGTATGGTATATTAAAATCATTTGCTATCTGTCAAGACACACCAAATGTTCCAGGCCTAAATATTCCAGATTTAGACTTTGTTTCTCTAGCCAAAGGTTATGGATGTAATGGTAAATCTGCAAACTCATTAGCAGAACTTAAAGAGCTTTGCATCCAAGCCATGAAATCAACCATACCAACAATCATACAAATACCCATAACTAAAGATATTCCAAACCTTTATTAATCCAAAAAAAGCAAACGCCTCATACCATACGTAGAGGCGTTTATAATAAATAGAAATTACAACTTAGAACTTTAAATCATTCCCAATTTCCCAATTTCCCAATTTCCCCATTTCCCCATTCCCATTTATAAACTTGTAACTTATAAAGCTTAATATATATATTTAATCTCGTTTGAAGTTTTGAATTCTTTCTCTAAAAACCAAGTAATTAAATCTTTAACGTTTAAATCTTTCACATAACGATCTTCACCAGTAAATTCAGGATATTTCAAATTCAATTGTTTAAATGTTATTAAGTTTAATAAAAACATTGGAATTCTTATAATCAAGATAAAAATATTTTTAAATAAAAACACCGGATTACAAATTTCACCCTCATCTAAAAAATATTCATTATATGTAAAGCTGTCATGATTTAGATTATTTTTCAAAATAAAATCTTCTAAAAGAAAGTAATTATCATCTCCATCAAAACCTAAATCGCCAGAAATAGTTGTCTGTATCGAAGTAATTTTTTTTCCTCTTTTTTCTTCAAGAAAAGAAGTTACATAATTATATGCATTTTTCAATTCAGAATAGCTAACATATTTTACTTCTCTCATTTATACATAAATTTTAGTCATAAATTACAAAATAAACCAACACAAACCTAATATTTTATTTGCCTAAGTTGTTAGGTATTTTTCAATCTTATTAGGTTTCATTTGTCAAAACAAATAAAACAGTAAAAACTACAAAATTATAGAGCAAAATCAAACTAAATAATCCAAATACAGCAGTTTTTTTTGTATATTGTAAAGTCTTTTAAAAAAAAATCACAATGACAGCGTATGATGAGAAAGACAAAATGTATTTGGGTTTAATCAATTTAAGAGAAGAAATCCAAAAATTAAAAAACGATTTACAACATTTAAATTGGCAAAACGTTGAAGTGTTGTTGCTCGAAGAACAAGACGTGTTAACTTTTTTTAAAATAAGTAAAACCACCTTTTACAAATACCGAGAAAAGTTTAAAATTATACCCATTGAAATTTTTGGTAGAAAATTATACAGCAAACTTCAAATTTATAACTGTTTAATAGAACATATTTTAAAGTTAAGAGCCTAGGCTCTTTTTTTTATACAAAGCTTCTTCATTTTACCCCGTTTTAATGTTAATGTCATTGTAATGTAACATGTGTATACTTGCATTCAACGAGGTATTAAAAGTATAATAAAAATACATTCATTGAAAACACAATAAAAATTAAGTAGAATCGTAACTCCGACATACAGTCAAAATACAAGTAGTCTAAAAGTTGAGAAAAGCGTAAAATTAAAAAGCTGATTATTCGAGCGTTAATATTTGTTTTGGTTCTCATGAATACTGCGCCTTAGTCGCACAGCTTAAATAGTGAAGTCATAAAGGCTTGTATTTGAAGCTTTGAAAAAGCAAGACCTTTTTGATTTAGCGTTCGAAACCATTTAGACCGTATTTAGACTGCGTCGAAAACCCCTTTTCGTTCTTTTGGGGGTAATCCAAACCGAAGATTAACTTCGTTCAGTCGCAAGCTCGAGTCACAGATTCCCTAATTTAAAAATAACAAAGAAGAGGTAAAAGGACAAATAGAATTATAAATCTAAAATAAACTCTTGAAAACTTGATGCGATGCTGTACTTCGACGAAGCTCAGTAACCAGTTCAACATGACATAATAGAATATTTAGGACAAACAAAACAAGTACATTGTGATAGGGAATCGGGAAAAGAGAATAGGGAATAGGGAATGATTTTTTGAAAATTTAAAGATTTGAAAATTTGAAAAAGAAATTAAATATTCCACAGAATAGATTATTATGTACAAGCAAAAACATTCATTGAAAACACAATAAAATATAAAGCAGAATCGAAACCCCGACATCAAAAAGAAATACGTTAAGAAAATGAAGCTTTTTGCGTAAAGAATCATTTGGCTGACTGAAGCTTTGAAAAAGCAAGATTCAAATGATTTAGCAAAATGCGCGCATTTTTAGAATTTCTTTTTGCAGTCTTGATCTTTTGGTTCGTTTTGCATCAAGGCAAAATGAACAGAATAAAATACCAAAACGAGTACGTACTATTAAAACCATAACAAACACTTGAAAACTATATACGATGCTGTACTTCGACGAAGCTCAGCAACCAGTTCAATATGACATAATAGAATATGAAGTACAGGCCAAAAACGTTCATTGAAAACACAATAAAATATTAAGTAGAATCGTAAACCCGACATACAGAATTTTGACGAGAATCTACAAGGTGCAATTTCGTAAAAAAGTAACCTCTGTCCGAAGCGAAGCAAGTTTATTCGAGTGTTAATATTTTTTCAAGTTTCTCATGAATACTACGCCTTACACGTGTATTTTAAAAAGCTAAGTCATTAAGGCTTGTATTTGGTTACTTTTAGAAATAAGCCGTAGTAGATCGTTAAAATACTGCGTCGAAAACCCCTTTTGTTTCTTTTGGGGGTAATCCAAACCGAAGGTTCACCGACTCCCTAATTTAAAAATAACAAAGAAGAGGTAAAAGAAAGAGTGAATTATAAATCTAAAATAAACTCTTGAAAACTATATACGATGCTGTACTTCGACGAAGCTCAGCAACCAGTTCAACATGACATAATAGAATATTTAGGACAAACAAAACTCGTTCATTAGAATAGGGAATAGGGAAAAAGAGAATCGGGAATCGAATTTCAAAATTTAAAGATTTGAAAATGAAATTAAATATTCAGTAGAATCGAAAACCCGACATCAAAAAGAAATACGTTAAGAAAATGAAGCTTTTTGCGTAAAGAATCATTTGGCTGAATATTCGAGTGCTAACATTTTTTTAAGTTTCTCATGAATACTGCGCCTTACACGCTCAGTGTAAATAGCCAAGTCATTAAGGCTTGTATTTGAAGCTTTGAAAAAGCAAGACCTTTTTGATTTAGCGTTCAAAACCATTTAGACCGTATTTAGACTGCGTCGAAAACCCCTTTTCGTTCTTTTGGGGGTAATCCAAACCTAAGGTTCACCGACTCCCTAATTTAAAAATAACAAAGAGGAGGTAAAAGAAAGAGTGAATTATAAATCTAAAATAAACTCTTGAAAACTTGATGCGATGCTGTACTTCGACGAAGCTCAGCAACCAATTCAACATGACATAATAAAATATTAAGTACAAGCAAAAACATTCATTGAAAACAAAACAAAATATTAAGCAGAATCGAAAACCCGACATCAAAAAGAAATACGTTAAGAAAATGTAGCTTTTTGCGTAAAGAATCATTTGGCTGACTGAAGCTTTGAAAAAGCAAGATTCAAATGATTTAGCAAAATGCGCGCATTTTTAGAATTTCTTTTTGCAGTCTTGAACTTTTGTTTCTTTTGTTTCAAGACAAAAGAAAAGAAAAAGATAATTAGTTCTATTAAAACCTAGACATACATTTGAAAAACTATATACGATGCTGACCCGAGCCTGTGAATTATACGTAGTAATCCAAGTTTAGCATGACAAAATATAATATTAAGTACAAACAAAACAAGTACATTGTGATAGGGAATCGGGAAAAGAGAATCGGGAATCGAATTTCAAAATTTAAAGATTTGAAAATGAAATTAAATATTCAGTAGAATCGAAAACCCGACATCAAAAAGAAATACGTTAAGAAAATGTAGCTTTTTGCGTAAAGAATCATTTGGCTGATTATTCGAGCGCTAACAATTTTTTAAGTTTCTCATGAATACTGCGCCTTACACGCTCAGTGTAAATAGCCAAGTCATTAAGGCTTGTATTTGTGTTCTTTTGAGGGTAATCCAAACCGAAGGTTCATCGACACTTTAATTTAAAAATTACAAAGAGGAGGTAAAAGAACAAATAGAATTATAAATCTAAAATAAACATTTGAAAAACTAGATGCGATGCTGACTCGAGTTTCCCAACTACGTTTCACTTCGTTGTCTTCTTTTTTAAAAAAAAGAATCAAAAAACCCCTTTGAGAACTTCGTTCTCTTTTATAAGTTTTAAAATTAAGTTTTTCAAAAGTGAAGAAGAAGAGATGTTTAAAGTGTTTTGAATAGTTTAAAGATTATTAAATCCAACTCCAACAACAACAAACAACAATTCTCCTTTTGAATAAAATGTAATATCATTTAACACAACATCATTTAAACTTCATACAATCCATTTTTATACTTCAATTGATAAAATATTCATTTGAATAAATAAAACAAAGTACAACTTTTAAAAACATCTTTTCATTATTTCAATATCCAAAACAATTAAAATCCTTTTGAATAAAATAAAGTAATTCACTTTCAATTATCTATCAAACATTTCATACAACAACATTTATTTTAAGTACTACCAATTTTAATATCAAAATCAATAAAATATACATTTACATTTAAAATAATCAATACAACTTCAATTATTATCCAAAACGATAAATCCTTTTGAATAATCTTCTTTTACTTCCTTACTTTTAAAAAAGTAACAAAACTTCCTCTTTCAAACACTTTTATAACAAACGTTTATAAAAATCAAAATAATCGACTCACTGTCGCTCCTCTCTATTTTTCTTTTTATAAACTACCTTTTAAAATATTTAAGTGAGAATTTTAAGTTATACCAACGTTTTTTTTAACAACAACACTTTACCCCAAAACCATTTTTAAATTGATTGTACTTCATTTAAACATTATACAACCAAATTTTAAACTACACTTTTATAAAAATATATTATCAAACACCCACATTTATAGTGTGTTGGTGATGTTGTGGTTTGTTAGTGGTTACATTTATTTTGTGGTGGGTGTTGTATAGTTGGGGTGGGTTGGTGTACTTTACCTTTGTAAAACACAATACCTTACTACGTCCTTTGAAAAGTCGAAACTATTTAAGTGCAACAGCAGTAAGTGTTTTATACAAAAAGAGCTGACTTTTTACGGTCAGCTCGAGTTGTTTTTATTTTAATAAACATTATTCAACGTAGTAATAATCAAGGGGTGTGCTGATAACACCTCTTTTGACGCATTACGATTATTTATATTGTTTCCAATCAATTTGACTCATCAAATAAAATGCAAATATTAGATTAAAAAAAATTAAAATTATTACCCCCCAAACAATTATCCCGCCAATTATATTCTTCCTTTTAGATAATTGACTAAACTCTTTGTTATAAAGTTTCCACTTATTAGAGTGATTAAATATTAAATAATTAAGAGCAATAATCGCAATTAGAGGAATATAAACAATTGGTTTATATATTGTTAATTCAAATGTTTTTTTTGTGTAAACTGAATAGTAAATACCCAATGATAAAACTAGCCATAATTCTAAAGCAACGATAGAAATCCCTGCTTTAATATCGCTCCAAAATTTAGGAAAAGAAATAGTTTCCCAAAAAATAAAAAGCTTATAAAATAAATAATAATATCCCTTCATCTTAAAATTGTGGTTTCATTACAGCACCATTATTGTACTTTCTATAGATATTTTGAGCTTTATTATAGTCGTTTAAAGCGCCCTCAAACCCTTCAGGATGAAAAACTTCTGCACCATAATACAAAACCGCAGCCGGAGTTCCATATCCTGTTAATCCCCAGAGTGTGACAGACGTATTTAAAGTTGCTTTAGCAGGATGAACAACATGTTTTGATTCTGGATTTTGATAATAGTTCCAAACTCCAACTCCATCTAATGTTATTCCTATACCTGCAGTTGTCTTTGATAAAATACCCCCTATTTTTCCAATATTAGTTGTCTTAGCATATTGATTACCACCCCAACCGTTAGAATAATATTTTGGACTAAAACCCTTTTTTGTAGTTGAAAATCTAAATGACCCTGGAATTGTTTCTATACCAGAAGCTGCTAAACCAAAAACAGTGTTAGCTGTTCCCAAAAGTCCAAAAGTTCCTCTAGAATCGGATTCTCGACTCGAATTTATAGTTGTACCTCTTGGAGTAATAAAATTTGAACTCATTTCAGTACCACCTCTCGAGCTACTGCTACTACTTCCACCTCCTCCGTTAGGATTGTGATATTCCAGTAATTCAAAATTATAGTATACTGCACCTTCAAAAAATCCTTCAGTAACAACTAAATTGTATCCACCTAATATTTTATTTTCTTCAATTTTATAATTAGCTCTACCAATTTTATTAAGTGCAGCAAATTGCTTGGCTTGTAATTCAGTCTCAAACAACCCCGACGCATCACTAAAGAACACAGGATTATTAAAACCGTAACGGTAAGGAGTAAAGTCATAAGCTAATTCAGCTAATGGATCCATTACATTAAAACGTCCTAATGCACTATCATAATGTCTAAAGTCTGTTTCAGTTACGTTTAAACCAAAATTATCTTCAAATTCTTTATCTAAGAACTTATATTGCTCCGCTTCAACACTTCTTTCATCTCTGACTCCCATGTTGTATCCGTCGTGCTGTAACCCAAAGGGATAATAGTTTTTCTCTTCTAATATTTCACTTCCAGATTCTATCTTACCATTGCCATCTAAATCTGCGTAACTCAATCTTACATTTCCTAAGTGATCTTTGTATTGATATACGTAAAGATAACCACCGCCGTCTTTAGGCTTCACATAGCCCTCACTGTGCGGGAAGAACTGTAATTCGTTGTTTAAATACTGAAAACCATTCATGTATTCGGTGGTCTGTGCCAAACCACTCGTTGGCTGTACTACTTTGTTTACTTTTGTACCACTAGCATCGTAAGTATAAAGTATTTTACCTGTATTAAATGTAATTTCGATTGGTAAATTTAAGTGATTATATTTAATACTAGAAATATCTTTGTTATTATCTTTTGTTATGTTACCGAAATCGTCATAATCATAGTCATCTCCAGTGTTGGTTCCATCTTTAAAACCATCTTCACTACCTATTTCGTCGGTTACTTTCATTAATCTATTTCCTTTGTAGGTATAGGTTAATTCATCGATTTCGTTTAATTGTCCATCTGGTTCTTCGCCTGTTCTGTATAATGAAAGTATATTTCCGTTCTTGTCATAAGATAAACTTTCTTGGTGTTCTGATTTTCTAATCATCCCTGGTCCTCCACCAAGAGCACGTAACATTTGTGCATTTGTAAGTCTGTTTAAATGGTCGTAATCAAAGGAATAGCCTCTAAATTTATTATCTGTTTTTGTATGCCAAAGAACGCTGCTTATTCCGCCATTATATAATTTTACATCATCTAATATTCTATAGCCATCGTAATTATAATTTATTATTAAATTGAATAAATCTTTGTTATCCAAAGGGTCAAATTGATAGTTGTTTATTGTTGTAAGCCAACCACGAACGTTGTATTTATAATCTACTTTTTGTAAACTTCCTGAAGTTGCCCCAACATTTTTGGTTACTAAAACACCTAGCTCATCATATGTATTAGAAAAAATAGTTTCAAAAGGCTGACTACCAATTTGCTGTTTTTGTGTCAATAATCTTTCTCTATCATCATACGTAAACAGGTTAACAATTTTAGTATCACTATCACTTGATACTTTTTTGTAAGTCGTCGTAGTTTTAATAGGTGAACCACTAAATGTTAATTGATTATCCGTTTGTATAAAACCGCCTAAATAATTTTTAGTATAGCTTCTTAAAGGTTGATATTTGGCATTATACAAAGTATAAGATAAATCTCCTTTTTTTTCAGTGCTTGATGTAAGTACTCTTGTCCAGTTTCCGGTTTGTAAACCTTTAGGATTTTGAACACTAGCCACAGTTTCTATAACCGGAAATGCTGTTGGAGCATCTGGGTAGTTATAATCGTCATAATAATTTACACTTAATAGATTTATAGAAGACATCGGTAACACATTATTTGTATAACGAATCGCAATACCGTCTAATGTGCTGTTAGAGGTTTGCTTTTTTTCATTTAACACGGTTTGATTAGTAACAGCAGTTTGAATATTTTTTCGATCTAACGAAGTAAAATTTGTAGCATTATAAAAACCGGTATAAACAACTCGATTTAGTTCATCATATTTACTAAAGATCCAAGAATTAGATGTTTCACCAAATGGATTGCGTACAGGTCCTGTTTGTACTATGCGGTCTGCCTTGTCATAAACGATATACTCCCAAATTTTCTGAGGTAATTTTTTTTCTATCAGTCTGTTTTTTTTGTCGTAAATATATATATAGCAAAGCGTATTTAAAACTGTATCTGTAACAATTCCGTTTGCTAATGGTGGAATAACAAAAGCTAAATTACCATGAAAATCATAGGCATAATAAGTATCGTGCGCTACATTGTTGTTATAGGTTCGTTTCAAAATTACTTTTCCATCGACACCTTTGAATTCTTCGGTCGTATTATTTTTTCCAGAAGTCCAATTTTCGTTTTTTACAATGGTTTTATGTAAAGCGCTTTTAGGATAAAATCCATTATCAGAAATTGAATTTTTAAAAGATTCAGTTGTTGGGTCCCAAGTTGTACTTACATTAAATTTTTTTACTTCATTTGCATCATTAAAACTATATTCTGTTTTTATGGTATGCCCGTTACCCATTGCCCAATCTGCTCCAGGAGCTGCAGTTTCAACTACTCTAGGATCAGGTCTTTTTTCTAATCTAACTTCTGAATATGGGTTGTTTTTTCCCATGTATTCATAGGCATACCGATTTGTATGGAAATTAATTGCATTTGTTTTAGCATCAGCTACAAATTGAGTTCCGGTATTTGTAAAAGGTAAATAATCCTTGATTTTACCTATGTTTTTTTCATATTCAACATGAGTAACAATACTTTTTCCACTTTCAGGTGAAGCATTTTGTTCAACTACTTGTATGGTTCGTCCCAAGCCATCTAAGTATGTTGTTGTTACTATATTTTTAGTAGAAGTTGAATTGGAGACATTGTTTTCGTTCGCATAAATAATCTCTTTGACATAGTTTTGATCTGTAGATTGCGAAAAACCTAAATTGCAAACTATAAAAAGCGCGATATATATATAAATTTTATTTATCATGATGATTAGTTTTTATAGTTATAATTATATTCTTTCAAAATCAATCCACTATGGTCTTTGATACGGTAAAGCCTGTTAAAAATATCATATTCATAAAATTCGTCTCTACCATTAACATCAGTCATAGACGTCATGCCTACTAATGGATTAAAGGTGTAAGATTTTATTTTCGCATCTGGATGTGTGGTACGTAAATTATCAACAAAGTTGCGAATGTTGTTTTCATTGTAATTAAGATCAGTTAAATTACTAGCTGAAATTAAGTTTGTTAATGTTTGTACGTTAATTTCAGAATATCTTATATTATGTAATTCAGCGATTACAAAGGCTCCATTATATCCCCAAATTTGAGAGACATAAACTCCGTCTTTGGTTTTATATTCCTGAAGCTTGCCATCACAAGAATACACAGTGTATTCATTTTCTATTTCTAACGGAAGATTTGCTTTTGCAATTTCTGTTCTAATTAAATTATATAATGATGACACTGGTCTACCAATAACAGCACACTTTTTTAGTGAATAAAAATTTTCTGAACGATTTAAAGCTATGCCATTCTTAAATTTATTTATAGTTTTAGGCAAATACGAATCGTTATGTTTTACATAGGTATATTGCTCCTCAAAAGTTTCGTTTAAAAGAGAATTAATGATTTTTTTAGAAGTTAAATTTCGAGAAATCGTATCAAAGGTGCTTTCAGTAATCAATTCCAAAGGAGTTGAATTACCATTTACATAATTACGATTGATTACTTTCTCGTAAGTTATGATGGGTTGCTTATTAATTCCAGAAGCATTCGGGTTAAATTCTTTAAATGTTCTTGAAAAGATATTTTCTTCTACAATATTTCCAGTTTCGTCTTTTTTAACAATCTTGGTTGGAAGTTTTTTTATAAATGAATTATTTGGAAAATTATTTGAATTACTGCCGGTTGTATAATTTGGATTGTCAAAAGTGTATTCAATTGAACCTAAACCAGAAGTTTTAATGGAAACATTTTTATATAAAATTAAATCCGAATAATTTTTTAATTCATAATCATTAGACGGTGAATCTATTGAAGAATGTTTTGTTTGTCCGCTACTTGAGTTTACATCATTAAATTTTTTATAATTGAATGCTACTTGATTAGTAGGAATTTCGGAATTTATCCCATTGTTAAAATGTGTTAATTTTACATTGCTATCAAAAGTTGTTATCTTTTTTATTCTTAATCCGTTGGCATATAGGTGTTTTTGAATTGTACCTTCATTGTATATTTTGGCCTTTGCTGTAATAGATGAATAAGAATTTAGATGTCCAGCATCATAAACTAATGAATATTTAGTATTATACATCGGTATTCTGTAACCTAAATTACATAATGTTTCTGTTTGGGTCAAGGTTTTTTGAAGGCTACCAAAACTAGCCGAGTAATCTGCATTTAGGAAAAAACCATATATTTTTAATTTAGGAAAAACCATTTGATTATAACCTCCTTGTCCTGGTAGAGTAGGAATACCATTATTATCATTATAATAAGTTCCTGCATAATTTACATATACAAATCCATCAGAGTTTTCAAAATTTTGATAATTTAATTTATAGCGATTATTTAATGGATCATGTTCTAAAGGTACATTTTCAATGACGAAGTTTTCGGAATTAAATTGTTTGTATCTTTGTAAAAAAATATTTAATTCACCACTATTAAAACTTTCTGAAAGATTAAAATCATTTGGTTCAAATTCAAAAAAAACGCAACCTCCAGTTGGATACTTTATTTTTTTTAAAACAAGATGGTCGAAATATAAATTTTCTTTAAATGCAGCATAATCACTACTAAAACAAGGATCTAAATTCACTAGAAAGCCATGAGGTGTTAATCCAATATTTTTAATTTCTCTAGTATTGTATTCAAAGGTGTACTTTTGTTCAATGTAATTTGAAATATTATAAAATTCAATATTTTTCAATATTTTCTTACTCCAATCCCCATTTGATGTATTTATTACGACTTGATTATAATTTAATAAAATATTTTTTAAAATTGAATTATTAGGTTTTATAAAAGTTATTTGATCTTGATTAGTAGTAATTCTTGAAAAATTTATTGACCCAATTTTATTAATTGTTATTTTTTTTATTCTGTGTCTAATGTTCTGATAATTTTTAGTAATTGGACTTGGAAGTCTTCTTGAACCATAAATTTCATATTCATAATCACATATAAGATTATTATATTTGTCTGTAATTTTTGTCAGATGAAAATCTGTAGTGTATTTTTCAGAACCTTCAAAAATATAGTAGTCAAAAAGTTCAAAATCATATTTCAAACCATTTTTATCAGTAATCGAAAATGAGTTTGTTTTGAATTTTAAAAAACCATCAACATTGCTTTCTATATTTATATGTGCATTTATCTTAGCAAAATCATTTTGTTCGATTATTTGTACAATAAAATTATTATTTTCTTTTTTCAAATAAAATTTTCCTGATAATCCAAAAATATCATAATTGAAAGTGTCAGGATAGTTTAAATCATTATTAAGGTTGTTTTCATAATATTTTTCATCCGTCATTTTAGGTTCTTGTCCATAATGGAAATTGGTTGTTCTATTACTTATTCTTGTGATTTTAGGTAGAATAGATAATCTCCATGTATCTCCAAATTGATTTGTGGTATATTGTGCTGATGAGTTTGAATATAAATCATAATTTAAATTTAGATTTAAGTTAAAATTGGAATTTACAGTTGGTACATTGAATAAATCTATATTTATATCTGGGATTCCAGTAACATAATTGACTGGTGTATCTATACTACTTAAAATCGTTGAATTTGATCTTGACGCTTCATACATGGTCTGTCCAAAAACGTTCAATGTAATTAGTAAAAAATATATTTTTATAAGATATTTCATAAATTATTTTATTTTTTGATTACTTTAACGGAACCGTTAAAAACGTCTGTTTTAACATGAATTACATAAATTCCTACAGGATAGTTTCCTAAATCGATAGGTACCATATCATAAGAAATAGTTTCCGTATGAAGAATACGTCCTGCTAAATCGACAATACTTAGTGTTCCTTCAGTGTATTCATGATTGATAACAATGTTTGCGTATTGTTCGGTTGGATTAGGAAAGGCTTCTAATTTGATTTCTGTTTCCTTTTCTTTCTCTTTAGATTTTAATTTCACTATCCAGTAATCATCACGTCCTTGTGAACTTTTTTTGTCAGCTGATATTTTTCCGTTAGAATTACCTGCAAATACAAAACCTCCGTCTCTAGTTTGAGTAACTTTTCTTAGCAAATCGCTTCCATCAGTAGAGAGTTTTTTATTCCAAATTTCTTCACCTTTAGCGTTAGCAATTAACGAAATGTAACTTTTCTTAAAAGTCTTCTCATCCATTTGATAACCACCTAATAAAATCTCATCGGAGTTAGAATCGTAAATTATACTAGTTAAATAGTCATCACCTTTAAAATCATATGTAAATTGTTCGTCATTTTCGAAATTAAAATCAGTTTTAATAACCCAAAAATCATTGAACTTTTCAGAATTGACCGATTTGTTTCCACCTCCATTAGATGAACTGGTGCCAGCAATGATAAAACCCTTTTCTGTTTCAATTATATCAGTCAAAAAATCATCTGATTCACCACCAAATACTTTTTGATTTTTTAAATTACCTTCGGCATCTAATTTTAAAATCCAAAAGTCAAAACCTCCATTGGTGTCAAAATATTTGAATTCACTGATGGGAGAATTGGAACTTCCGCCAATAATAATTTCATCATTCTTTGTTAACAGTACAGATTTTACTTCATCATTATAAATTCCGCCAAACGTTTTTTGCCAAATGATGTTACCTGTTTTATCAAGCTTTAGTACCCAATAGTCCAGACCACCTAAATTTTTGTCTTGCTTTTCACCTGAGATAGTAGAATTAGAATTCGCAACAACTAAATATCCACCACCTTTGATTTGTTTAATTTGAACAAGCTTATCATCTCCATTACCACCAATGGTTTTTTGCCAATCAATACCACCTTTTGCATTAAGTTTAACAAGCCAAATATCATTTTTACCTCGTAACGTATCGGTTTTATCTCCTGATTTGTCAGAGTTTGAATAACCGCCTAACATGTATCCACCATCACTTGTTGAAATGATGTTTTTTAGAATATCAGCATTGGACCCTCCGAAGGAAAGTTGCCATTCTTCTTCGCCATCTTTATCCATTTTCCAAATGAAATAATCCAGATTCCCATTACCGTCTTTGGTCTTGTTACCTGATTTGTTTGAGAGTGAACTTCCAGCTAAGATAAAACCGTTGTCTGGAGTTGGTGTCATGTCGAAAAGATACTCGGAATATTTACCTCCCATTGTCTTTTCCCATAAAATTTTTTGCGAATAGCTGTAAAAACTTAATACTCCAAAGAGTATAAAGAGTAGTTTTTGTTTCATAATAGGTTTGATTTTTTAAAAATAAAATGGCGAAAATACTTTATAATATTTGATGTAGAGTAGTGGTAAACCATGATTTTTAAAATGTTTTAGTAGCTGAAATTATGTTTTGAAAAACACATTGAGGATTTAATTTTCTTTTCATAAAAATACCCCCAAATAGTGTATAACTTTTTTGGGGGCAGTGTATTCTGATATAGGTTCTTATTTGTAGTGTATTATCCAACGCGATTAATTTTTAAATTGTTTATATTTCTATAAAAGACAAATTTATTAAGACATTGAATAGATGTAAGAGCTGTAATTTTAGTCAAAATAGCTTCGCTAGTTCAAGCAAGCTCTCGGGTCTTGTTTTATATTCCTGAAAAAGTTTTAGTATAATTTCTTCTTATCATAAACTGATCATAAAGTTGAGAAAAGTGTAAAATCAAAAGCTGATTATTCGAGCGCTAACAATTTTTTAAGTTTCTCATGAATACTGCGCCTTAGTCGCACAGCTTAAATAGTAAAGTCATTAAGGCTTGTATTTGAAAATGATTTAGCAAAATGCGCGCATTTTTAGAATTTCTTTTTGCAGTCTTGATCTTTTGGTTCGTTTTGCATCAAGGCAAAATGAACAGAATAAAATACCAAAACGAGTACGTACTATTAAAACCATAACAAACACTTGAAAACTATATACGATGCTGTACTTCGACGAAGCTCAGCAACCAGTTCAATATGACATAATAGAATATGAAGTACAGGCCAAAAACGTTCATTGAAAACACAATAAAATATTAAGTAGAATCGTAAACCCGACATACAGAATTTTGACGAGAATCTACAAGGTGCAATTTCGTAAAAAAGTAACCTCTGTCCGAAGCGAAGCAAGTTTATTCGAGTGTTAATATTTTTTCAAGTTTCTCATGAATACTACGCCTTACACGTGTATTTTAAAAAGCTAAGTCATTAAGGCTTGTATTTGGTTACTTTTAGAAATAAGCCGTAGTAGATCGTTAAAATACTGCGTCGAAAACCCCTTTTGTTTCTTTTGGGGGTAATCCAAACCGAAGGTTCACCGACACTTTAATTTAAAAATAACAAAGAGAAGGTAAAAGAAAGAGTGAATTATAAATCTAAAATAAACTCTTGAAAACTATATACGATGCTGTACTTCGACGAAGCTCAGCAACCAGTTCAACATGACATAATAGAATATTTAGGACAAACAAAACTCGTTCATTAGAATAGGGAATAGGGAAAAAGAGAATCGGGAATCGAATTTCAAAATTTAAAGATTTGAAAATGAAATTAAATATTCAGTAGAATCGAAAACCCGACATCAAAAAGAAATACGTTAAGAAAATGAAGCTTTTTGCGTAAAGAATCATTTGGCTGAATATTCGAGTGCTAACATTTTTTTAAGTTTCTCATGAATACTGCGCCTTACACGCTCAGTGTAAATAGCCAAGTCATTAAGGCTTGTATTTGAAGCTTTGAAAAAGCAAGACCTTTTTGATTTAGCGTTCAAAACCATTTAGACCGTATTTAGACTGCGTCGAAAACCCCTTTTCGTTCTTTTGGGGGTAATCCAAACCTAAGGTTCACCGACTCCCTAATTTAAAAATAACAAAGAGGAGGTAAAAGAAAGAGTGAATTATAAATCTAAAATAAACATTTGAAAAACTATATACGATGCTGACCCGACCTTTTGAATTGTACCTAGTAAACCAAGTACAGTATGACAGAATAGAATATTTAGTACAAACAAAATACGTTCATTGAAAGAATAAAATCAATACTCAGCAGAATCGTAAACCCGACATACAGAATTTTGACGAGAATCTACAAGGTGCAATTTCGTAAAAAAGTAACCTCTGTCCGAAGCGAAGCAAGTCTGGTTACTTTTAGAAATAAGCCGTAGTAGATCGTTAAAATACTGCGTCGAAAACCCCTTTTCGTTCTTTTGGGGGTAATCCAAAAGGACAAATAGAATTATAAATCTAAAATAAACTCTTGAAAACTAGATGCGATGCTGACCCGACCCTGTGAATTGTACATAATAAGCCCCACCCAACACAAACCCAACACAAACCCACCACAAACCCAATACAAACCCAACAAAAAACCAATGTTTATCGTGGTTTAACCCACCACAACCAACAGTCAACCAATACAAAACACTAAAAGTGAATAAATACGTCTAAAATCAACCAAACCAGTTCGTATTTAGTCAAACCAGTTCGTAAATAACCAAATTCAAACGTAAGTGTTCACAAAAAAATATCCAATGCATTAATGTTTTAAGTTCGTAACATTAATAACAACTAAAAATTAAAATCATGGGAAAAATCACAGACAGCATTATTTCAGGTTCAACCGGTAGAATAGGCAGGGTGGTAGTAGCCAACGTAAACGGACAAGAAATTTTAAGAATGCGACCTCAAAAATCAACAAAACCACCAACAGCAAAACAAAACCTAATTAAAGATCGTTTTTTAAAAAGCATCCTCTTTGTACAAAGCTATAAAGAATTTGCAAAAATGCACTTTGGTACAAAAATAGGTATGAAATCGTGCTATAACCAAGCCACAGCCAGTGTGCTAAAAGCATTGGTTTGCGATATGGACACGCTAACCATAACACCCAACTATGCAGAAATTCAGTTTGCAAAAGGCAACGGACTTATTCCAAGTCCAATTGGGCTAGCTAGTTCGTCTGCATTAACCATTGAAATTTCGTGGGACAACAATGCACAAGGCACCCCTGCAGAAAACGATACTTTAGTGGTTTTATTGGCAGAAGATCAGGCATTAAACAACAATACCCTTTTTTTTACAACAAACATAGATCGCAGCCAAGAAAATTATGAACTAACTTTACTCTCAAGGTATCAAGGCATACAAATGCACGTTTGGATCGCTTTTATAAACCAAGAGCAAACCAAAACTTCAAATTCTGTTTACCTGGGTACAGTAACAGTTACTTAAATGTAAAAAAGCTCTTGAAAATTAATTTAAGAGCTTTTTAGTTTGTAATCTATTTTACTTTATTTCTAATAAGTTAAAAAATAAATTTAAGCCTTTACTCATAGTATCGGTCAATACGGTCTGTTTCGTCTTTATTGTCTTTGTAGATTAGGTCTCTTTTTATGAGCATAATGAGCTCTTAGATATAATTATTATTTTGACACTTTATAATCTCTCATATTTTGAAGATTACTATAAAATTCTTGAAAATTGTTTATATACCATTCTGTGAATTCATTCTTTTTATGAGGTAAAAGCTGATGTAAAAAAATTAATGTAGCTGTCATTAAAAAGTTTAATGTTTCTTGTAGTACATTTTGAGCGTTAATAGGTTCTCTAATTTGTGATATATATACTAAGTTGTTATTTTCGCCTTTTAATAGTTTACCTTTTATCACATCCATACCATGAATGTTGTTAGATAGTGTTCTGTAGAATATGTCATAATGAATTTCCATCTTTAAAGAATCTGCTAACTCTTTAATATTTCTTAATCCACTATCTATCGAATACCAATTGAATACCTTGTTTTTCTTATAGTATCTTTCATATTCAATAGCAGATTCTTTATATCCGGGTTGTTTTAAAATATCAGCTGAATTCGAAAGTGCTTTATCCACATTTATTCCTTCTACAGTTGAATAACTTTTAATTAGCTTATCATTAGTAAATTTACTTTTGAAAGTTTCATTTTCTAAAGTGTCTGATTTTAGTTTTTTATAATTCTTAATATCATTTTTAATTGACCAAACTAAAAAGTTGAAAGATCTTTTATCAGTATCTTTTATTAATAAATAATCGAGTTGAAAAACATTCTCAAGTAAAATTCTATTTAATGCTTTAATAGGTTCAATAGAAGAGTTTTTAAGAAGAATGGATATAGAATCAGCATATTCTATTATATTTCTAAAAAAAAGACATGGAACTATTTTTTCATCTCCCGATAAATTAGATTCTAAGTGTGATAACAGAAGGTTAGATGACATATCAGTCAATTTGTCAAGCATGCCAGAATAGTTTGATAATATATCTGGTATTTGATCATTACTTCTATTTATAAGAGCATTCGACATATTTGGTGGTATGAAAGAGTTATTTCTAAAAAAGAAGCTAAGTAATTAAACTTAGCTTCTAGAATAATGATAACTGACCAGGATATGACCTGCAATGTTGAGTTACATTTTCTAAACGGCCGTAGCGCATTCTAGTATAGGCTCTAACAAATACTGGTTTCCTACCAGCACATACAAAACATTTTTTCATGATATATGAATTTAAATTATTAAGCCATAATTTTAAATCTTCATGAATTTTTGTAATGCAGTGCGAATATAAAGAATAAATTAAAAAATATGTTACACTAGTTCATATTTTTTACATCAAAGTAAAGTTTTGTTAAATGAGTAATGGACATGTCTATTAGTGGTTCATACATAAATGAATTCAAATGAATATTTTCGGGTGTCATTAAATTAATTTTATCAATATATACTTTGTTAACGCTTTTTGGAAAAGCTGATAAGTATTTATTGGACAGTTCTCTAGTTTGGTTATGACCTAATTTACTTATATCTAATTCAGGTAATTTATTTAACATATATTGTTCTGCTTTTAACCTACATGCAATTGCTAAAACAATTTTGTTCTCTAAAATGATTCCGTCAATATTAGTTTCTTTAAGAATGTCATCTGCTACACCATATATGAACGCTAATAGGTTATAATCTTCATCAAAATCAAAAACTTTACCATGTAACTTTAATAGTCTACTTTTATATAATTCAATTATATCTTTTAAGATGATTGTATCTGTTACATCTTTAATATGTAAACAATTTGTAAGCATTGAATAATCATTACATTTGCTGGAATCTGTATATTCAATTATATTACGTACAAAAGGAATTAAGCTAATAAATACTTTAGGATCAGTATGGACTTGATCTAAAAGTTCTTTAAAAATTACTTTCGTATAGTTACTTGTTTTTAAAGTAATCTCTTTGGATTCATTTTTTGTTACGATGTAACAATTTTTATGTAAATCTAATCTTGAGGCAATAGTTCTATAAAAATCAAAGTTATGAGTTAAGATGATAGATTTAAATTTATCAGAATCATGTAATTCTTTAATATATTCAATTATTGCGTATTTATTTTTGTAATCAAATGAATCAGCAATGTCATCGAAAATTAAAAGTGTAGGAGTATCATGTAATTTTCTAGATTCAATTTCAAATAAAAATTGTAATATAAAATAAGCTCTTTGTTCTCCCTTACTTAATATTTTTAAAAGGTTTTCTTTGGTTTGTTTTACATCAGGTTCATTTGCATCTTTATAAACAAACTCTAAATTTGCTGTTTCTTGCTTTAATAAAACATCTTGTTTATTAGCTATATTAACTTCAAATGGAACATAAAATCTATCATTGAATTTCTTTGTGATTTCTTTCCATAATTCAATTTCCTCATTAGTTTTTGCAATAATTGCTTCTAGGGTAACTTTTTTTTCTTCATATAATTTTGAAAGATCTGTAACCTCTTTCTTTATCTCAGAAAGAAAATTTGTCCATACTTTCTTTTTATACCCATTATAGTCTTTTAATTCAATTAATAAAGTATTATTTTCTTCAATAACTTTTTTGAATGTTCTAAGTTCAGCATTTGCACCAATAGCTTTATCTACTTTGTCAAAGGATGCTTTAAGTTTTTGGTCAGCAAAAATCTTTTCAATTTCTTCTTGAACTAATTTTTTTAATTCTTCAGAATTTTTAATTTCCGTACCATCTTCTAAAATAAATTTATGTCCTGCATCAAAGAAAGCATTATCTTCTATTGATTTAATGATTTCATTTACTTGTTGTGTACCAAAAGTATTATTTGAAATTTTAAATAATTTCGACGATGATATAAGGCTATTGTAATTTGTTATATAATCATCAAGTAGTGATTCGTTCTTTGTTATAAATTCTTTTACTTTTCCTTTATTATCAAAAACTTCATTGTATTTAAATGGTGTTTTTTCAAAATCATCTTTTAATTCGTTTATATTGTTAGATAGTACCTCAAAGAAATTACCACTGTTATAAGTCGAAGTATATTCTCCTTCACAGTCAGTACTTCTAGATATATTTTTTAGTTGCTTTAGTAAATCATCTTTGGCTGTGTTTAACTCTGTATAAATTGTATCATACTGTTCTTTAAGTTCTTTACTAGCAATAAATGAAGTTATTTTATTTGTTGCATCAAATGTAATGTCTTCCGCGTTTATAACTAAAATTTTTGAAGGTTTAATTGTATTTCCATCTACAACTATATCATATTTTGATTTTTTACCATATACAAGATCTTTAGGTACATTCTTTTTAGAAACTAAATCAAAAGTCTTAGCGAATGACGTTTTCATCGTTCCATTAGGGGCGTAAAGTAAATAAGAATTCAATTTGGAAAAATCGAATTCATACTCAAATTTACCAATACCGAAACAATGTTCCAGATCAATTGCAAGTTGTTTCATAAGTGTAATTATAATATTTTGTTTAACAAGCTTTTGCAACAAGCTATGTTATTTTGTGAAATTTAATTAAAATAGTTATTTCCTGCACATCCATCTAAAAACCAATCATCGTTTATTAAGCAATGGTACATTACTGTTCTCCAATCTAATAATCCAAAACTATCCAGGTAACTTTGATAAGTTTCATTTAAATGATCTATAAGTTCAGTTCTATTCCTTTGAATATGTCTTTTAAAAAATAATCTCCTACCTCTTAATTCATTATTTGCTTCACTAGAGAAAAGCTCATTTATTTTATATGCGTCGAAATGAGTTAGTGAACGACTATATTTATTATCATCCCATGTAGGTATTCGTTGAACTTTAAAATGAAAACTTAATGGTTCTGCTCTTAGTAGCTCTGCAATAATCCAAGGTTCGTTATCAACTATGTCAAAATAGGGATGAAATGTTTGATTATCTCTATTTGTTGGATAGCTAACTTTTTTATCTGTGTTGCAATCTCTACAACTTGGTACTAAATTAGTAGGGGTAACGGATAAAAAAGGATATTTACTTTTTGGCAAAAAATGATCAATAGTAGTAACATTTTTTATTGTACAATATGGACAAGTATTATATGGTACAGATATTAAAAGTTTGTCATAGAAATTTCTGCCATTATCTCTTTCTAGCATCCTATATTCGTAATATCTTATCAGAGATTCTTCAGTTAATGTAATAGAAGCGGGAATTCCTCTCGAAATTTCGTATAGTGTATTATCTTGTGTTTTTGTTATATATTGATTTTCTAACGCTATCAGTGCTGTTCTATTAGAATCAATTTCCGAAACTGTCTGTTGCCTTGGACGATCATTTAAAAAAATATCTAAAATATCATTTATAGTTTCAGTTGGTCTTGTTATGTTTTTCATTTCTTCAATTTGTCATAAAATAGACTTCTTAAAATAGATTTTCCTTCTATTCCAAGTTTATCGTTTATACTATGTAATGCTCCTTCGTAATTATCATTTTCAGAAACAATTTCCTTCAGTAGTTTATAGTAACCAGCTTCAGTAATTTCTAAACCAAATATTTCATTAGTTAAGACACCAATATTTTCACCAAAGGTTTCTATTTGCGGTCTTTCAAATTTTGAAAACTCTCCCATTCTTGTAAGTTTATATATACAAGATTTTGGAACTTCTTGTAATACGATAGGTGAATGAGTTGTCATGATACATACTGCGTTTCTATTAATCAGTAATTTAGATAATGCTCTAATAAAAGAAGAAAGTAACGGTGGGTGTAAATGCGTTTCAGGCTCATCAAAAAACACTAGGCTTTTCTCTTGTAATAATTCAACCATCTTAGTAATAGTAAATAAAATTACTTTGTGTCCGGAACTTAACCTTCTAAATTTTTGGTTTAAACTATCTTTAATCATTTCAAAGTTGTTGTCAGTAATGAACCCTATAAAATCCTCACTTCTAAAAATTGGGTCACTTTCTAGTTCCATAACAATACTTTTCCATCTGTTAATTTTTTTGGTATTTAAAACAGATTCGATACTTGTAGTGAAGTCTTCAGCAAAATTATTAATTGTATGATGCTTATCTTCACTTACATATTTAGATCCTATATAATGATACTTTATACCTGATGTACTATTCTTTGATTGAAAATCATATTCATCAAATGTGCTAAACGATATACAGATTAAATTCGAGAAATTTTCATTTTGATTATAAGATTTGAATGTAAAACTTCCTTCTTTTAAAAAATTTTGTGGATTTAAAAGGTGAATAATCATATTGTTGAGCAAATGTGATTTTCCCGCACCATTACTCCCTATTATAGTATGAATATTTGTAGGAGGATTTTGTTCTGCAACTATGTTAAATTCAATAGATTGGCGTTGTGGTTTTGGTAAAGAATAAATAAAGCTATAATTTGTTAATCGGGCACCTCCATTTGCTATTCTTCTAAATTGATTGACAACTGTAGAATAAGATAAATCCCTCAGTAACGAAAATTGAGTAACTTCTTCATTAATAACTCTATTTAGTTGTTGATCATCAATTGCTATATCATTTAAAGCATAGAGAACAAAATCTTTTAACTCTTCAGAAATTGAATTCAAATTATCATAATAAGTATCTTCAGTCCCTAAAGAAAAAAAGTTTTTATCTAACTTCTCAAATGTATCACCAATATTTAAAACTCTTTCTACAGTTCCTATTTTTTGTTGAACTCTTGCAATTCTTACTGTACCAATTTCGTCAACTTTTCCTTGATAATTTACATAGTTTATACCAAAAAGAGTTACATAACCGAAATCATTCCAGTTATTTATACTAAGAAGAATCGTATTTTTTGTGTTTTCAGGAAAGTCACCAAAAGAGTTGGTAACAAGAAATTTAAATTGTTCCATCAAATGACGTATTTAATTTTAATTATCTTATTTTTTTTAATGTTTCTATTTTAAAAAAGCCCGTTTCCAGTTTAGAACCAGAAAACCATTTACAAATAATTTCACCATCTGTATGACCTGCTGTTTTATATGCTAGAGTAAATTGTTTTGTTGTTGTTTTTCCAAAAATATCATGTACAGACATTTCAGGTCCACCTGAAATTAATTGTACAATATCTCCAATATTAATTTCCATATTCATATAGTATTTTGTCAAAATTTTTTAGCTTAGTAGAACGTTCAAATATGCTACTATTTTATTTAACATTTCGTTTAGAGTTTGTTCTATATTTAGATTTTGTAATCAAACTATCTTTATTTTCTTCTATCTTAGTCTTTGTTAATTCAATTGAATCACATTTTTTTTGTGAATAAACTTCAAATTTTTGTATATGGACTTGTAATTTTTGATTATTAATTTCAATTGCAGGTTTTGCAATTTGTATTAATGAATATATAATGAATAATATCAATAGCGAACTTAATATTATTTTCAGAATAATAATTAGTGTCTTAAGCTTGGAAATCTTAGTCCAGATTTTTTTGAAGTCGTCTTGAAAATCAGAGTATAATTTGTTATAAGTATTCTTTATTTCATTTTCTTCTTTATTCACATCTTGATCTAAACACTTAATGTTATAACTAACCATATGCAGAATGTAAAAGGCTATTATAGTATAAAAAACATAGGCGGTAAGTATTAATCCTAATATCCAAAATTTATCTTTTACTTGGTAGCTTGCAAAAGCAGCTGCACTGAAAGTTAAAGGAAAAGCAAAAACTTGTTTATTTACAGTTTCAATATTTTTCTCCAGACTTTCGAAATATTTATTTCGTTCTTCTTTAAATTTAGATTTAATTTTTTCAAAACCAAAGTCTAAGACATAATTTTCATAATCTTTTTCGGCTAAATTTAAAAGCATTTTTAAATTTTGAATGATTTCGAAAAAACGATCATTTTTATCTTTTAGATGAACTCCAGAGTTAGTTACGATTTCTTTAAAGAATTGAATAAACTCTTTTTTTTCAAATAAAAGTGTTAATTCTTGATAGACAGGTTCTAAATCCTCCAGATTTTTTACACGTTTTTCTCTATATTTATAACCAATATGATAAACTCCATTATTTTTACTTACAATTATAAATTCATTATTAGTTTCATTTGTTAGTGTAGTGAATAAGAGATTTTGTTTAAAATAATTTAATATTTTTCGATAGACATAATAATTGAAAATTATTGATTTTTCAACGGAAAATACCTCTTCTTTATTTTTCAAAATAGGCTTGCCGGTTTCTTGTAGCACTAAAATTAGTTGTTTATTAAAATTTTCTTGCCATTTTTCAAAACCATTAAAAAAATCTTCAATCCCCCAATAAATAAAAGTTTTTTTTAAAATTAAAGATGATAGTACAACCTCGATTCTATTTTTAAGGAGTATATCAACTTTACTAAATATCTCTCTAAAAAGTGTGATGTTATAGCTTTTTCGATCATTTTCAGTAATTGTGAAACTAATTTTATGACCGTCATAATTTATAGATTTTGCTTCTATATCATTTGTAAAAACAGTTAAAAACGCTTTAAGTTTATCAAAATCATCCATTATCTCCATTTACCAATTGATATTGCTTGTTTATTTGATTTACTAATGTTTTTGAGTTTATAACAATTCTATTTTCTTCTATAACAACATCGTCTTTATTTATCTTATTATAATCAACATTCAGCTCAACACCTTCAACTCTAGCTCTTATTGTGACTAAAGTTTTCCATTTTGCCGAATCTCTAACAAATTCAGGATCTAAAATGATATTATTATCCACTGCAAAATTCAAAAATGTGAGTTCTTTATCATCTCCATAAAAATGCCTTCCCATATCTTTTAAATTTACAACTCTATTAGCTCTTGACTTAGCATATTCGTAAACAGCTTTTTTAAACTCATTATGATTATTATACCTTTTATTACCATTTTCATCAATAGGTAAATCTATGGATTTAATAATCATTACCAAATTTGCGGTATTTAAAGTGTTTTTGATATAACCAGCTGCTAAAACCCATTCTCTAAAATATTTAGAAACAACACCGTTTTGTTGTGTAGTAATTAAAGCTAAATAATTTCTTTTATCTTCAGTATCGCTATATATTTCAAGATTCAGTCTCGCAGCCATAGCAATTTTATCAATATTTATATTTTCGGAAGTTTTTAATTTATAAGTATTTCCAACTTTAGTAATATTGATGCCTGATTTCTTTCTTAGTAATATCACTCCTATAAATCTTTTACCATCAACAAAGTAATCTACAAACAAATAATATCCACCTGTCGCAAATGATTCGTTTTCAATTTTTGCTTTTAAATCTTCAAGACTCTTAGAAAATGTAAAAAAATCATCTTCTCCGTCAGTAGATAAATAGTCTATTAAACTATTAGTAAAGTTATTGGATTCATTATCTTTAAAATGTGTGTTTTTAAGTGAGCTACTTTCTGTTATTGCTTTATGAACTTCAGTCATTAAAGCAATTGAAAATTCATCACTTTCCATCACATCATTTGAGAAATCCAAGGTTGTTTCAGTTTTCTTAGCTTCTTTCTCTAAGAGGTGTATTATATATTTATTTATCTTTATTTCCATGTTTTCATAAGTGTTTATTAAGTTTTTTTCGGTTTTTTCTTATACTATATTTAATCTAACTCCTTATTAAACCCCATCTTTAAAAGTTCCTTTTCCATCGGATTAATTCCTTTTTTTCGAGCTTCACTATAAAGTGTATACAATTCTTCTAAATCATCAATTCCTAATTCTTTTGCAGATTTAGCCCAATTGTATAAAGCCATTTCACTATAAGTAGCGACAAGTCCTGGTTTTATTTGGTAGCCATCGTATTCTTTTCCTTTTATAGGTGTAAAGAAGTCTAATTTTCCTTCGGTTTGCGTTTCTTTGATTATTAATGTTTTAATCTCATTTAAATCTTTAGAGCTTTCTTGAGCATAGCTAAAAGAAGATATAATGATAAAGAAATAGAGTAGTAGGTGTTTCATATAAGAGTAGTTATTAGTTTGGTGCTATTTATTTTTTTATTGTAAAACCTTTAGGAGCCTTCAATGTTCCAGAATCATACATATTTATATATATCGAAACAGTATCTTTTGCACCTTGCCAAGTAACACGATAATTGTCTAGCATAACGCTACCACTTCCAAAGGGATCGTTTTTACTTTTAATAGGACAACAGCTACCAGCTCTAAAATAGGTAACAGCTTCACCATTCGGACCCGCAAGTGCATTTAAAAATCTGCGTTCATTTTTTGGTCCTTCATTAGAAGCTACTCCACCTACTTGAATTGGATTTTTTTCTGTTCCGTAGGTAGCATCAGTAGATATCTCGGATAACTCAAAAGTATTGTTGTCTAATAAATTGGTTTTAATATTTGTATTTCTAATAGGTGTACATGCAATAAATAACAATGTCATTCCAATAAAAGAAATTTTTTTCATAACTGTAATTTTATTTTTATAATATAAATTTTGAATTGGGACTAGATTCCTACTTTCTCAAAAAAATCTGCCAGTGTTATTCTGTTATTTTTGCATATTCTAATTATTGTAGATAATCCAATTCTATATTCTAGATCCTCTCTGATTTTTCTAACAGTCTTTTCATCAATTCCATTTTCTTTTGCAAATTTGCTGTTATTATTCATAGGGTCAGCGTATTTTTCTTTTATGAAATCTACTATTTTTCTATTCTCATCTCTCATGTTAAAAAAATATATCGGATATTTATCCGAATTGTAAATTATTTTATTATATTTGTATTAGCGAATTGATAATTAGACTGTTTTAGTCATAATTAAACGATGTAATCTCGAACCGAAACGACCAATTTTCTATCGAGAGTATCGTGAGATCGCTCCATGTCTCAAAAAAGTTTTGTACTTTCGCATACGGCATGGGCGGTTTTCACATATGCTTTAGGTAGAAGCTTAAATTTATTTTAAGTCGGGTTTGGTCGCCCTCGGTACTAAAGTGTGAAACCGCCTTGCCTTTTTTTGTGCAAAGTATCTTCATACCCTAGAGTACATCGTTCCATAAACCCAAAAACTATAAATTATGAGAACGAATTTTTTAAACTCCGTAACCCAACCTCCTTAAAACTTAAGCTACCTTTTTACCCTTGTAAACAACGTACACCGTTTAGTTAAACAGGTATTGCCCATACAAACCACTAAATACGTGTACAAACCACCATTTTGAAAACGTTTTAACTTTTTCAACAAGGTCTTCTATGTCTTTAAATTCGCACTTTAAAAATAGAGGCTTTTTTTAGAAGTTACAAACATATTGTTAGATATTTTTTAAAATAAGTTTTACAAGGGGGAAAGGTTTCTATAAAATAGATAAAAATCAGTAGTTTTTTAAGGAAAACGTTTGGTGAAAAGGGGAATAGTGAATAGGGAATGAATTTGTAATTAGTAACGAGTGACAAGGTAACTGGTGACGAGCTGAGTAAGTATAATAAGGAGTAGGAAAAAGGGAAAAGAGAATCGGGAACTGAATTTGAAGTATTTCGGTTAGGTAGTTATAAAGTTAGACGGTTATAAGGTAAGTGAATTTGTATTTAGTGACAAGTTACGGGTAACGAGGTGAGTAAGTATAATACGAAACAGGGAATTGGGAAAAGAGAATCGGGAAATGAATTTGAAGTATTTCGGTTAGAAAATTATAAAGTTAGACGGTTATAAGGTAAGTGAATTTGTAATTAGTGACAAGTAACGAGTAACAAGTGACGAGCTGAGTAAGTATAATAAGGAGTTGGGAATTGGGAAAAGAGAATCGGGAAGCTAATTTGAAAATGTAATAATTTGAAAATAAAATTAAATATTCCGCAGAATCGAAACCCGACATCAAAAAGAAATACGTTAAGAAAATGAAGCTTATTGCGTAAAAAATCATTTGGCTGATTATTCGAGCGTTTATATTTGTTTTGGTTCTCATGAATACGACGCCTTTCACTTTCAGTGTAAATAGCTAAGTCATTAAGGCTTGTATTTGAAGCGAAGCAAGATTATTCGAGCGTTAATATTTTTTAAAGTTTCTCATTAATACTGCACCTTAGTCGCACAGCTTAAATAGTCAAGTCATAAAGGCTTGTATTTGAAAATGATTTAGCAAAATGCGCGCATTTTTAGAATTTCTTTTGGTAGTCTTGATCTTTTGGTTCGTTTTGCATCAAGGCAAAATGAACAGAATAAAATACCAAAACGAGTACGTACTATTAAAACCATAACAAACTCTTGAAAACTAGATGCGATGCTGACCCGAGCTTGTGAATTGTACGTAGTAAACCAAGTACAGCATGACAGAATAGAATATTTAGTACAAACAAAATACGTTCATTGAAAGAACAAAATCAATACTCAGCAGAATCGTAAACCCGACATACAGAATTTTGACGAGAATCTACAAGGTGCAATTTCGTAAAAAAGTAACCTCTGTCCGAAGCGAAGCAAGTTTATTCGAGTGTTAATATTTTTTCAAGTTTCTCATGAATACTACGCCTTACACGTGTATTTTAAAAAGCTAAGTCATTAAGGCTTGTATTTGGTTACTTTTAGAAATAAGCCGTAGTAGATCGTTAAAATACTGCGTCGAAAACCCCTTTTGTTTCTTTTGGGGGTAATCCAAACCGAAGGTTCACCGACACTTTAATTTAAAAATAACAAAGAGGAGGTAAAAGAAAGAGTGAATTATAAATCTAAAATAAACACTTGAAAAACTAAATGCGATGCTGTACTTCGACGAAGCTCAGTAACCAGTTCATCATGACATAATAGAATATTAAGTAAAACAAAATAAGTTCATTGTAATAGGGAATAAGAAAAAGAGAATAGGGAATTGAATTTGAAAATGATATTGTGATTAAAAACCCAGCATATAGCCTAAAGCTTAAAATGAATATTTAATTTGAAAATGTAATAATTTGAAGATTTGAAAATGATATTCCGATTTAGAATTCGGAATAAAGCCTAAAAATTAAAGCATAATATTGAACGAAACCAATTCAAATAAGGTTTCACAATCATTCAGAAAATGCGTAAAATAGAGATTTACATTATCTATACTTCATCAACAAAGTATATTTTCCGCAATTGTTTACTTAAAAAAAAATAACCAATCAAACCACGCAAA
Organism: Flavobacterium sp. I3-2; assembly: GCF_013389595.1. Classification (NCBI taxonomy): domain Bacteria; kingdom Pseudomonadati; phylum Bacteroidota; class Flavobacteriia; order Flavobacteriales; family Flavobacteriaceae; genus Flavobacterium; species Flavobacterium sp. I3-2. The sequence continues at coordinate 3,376,613 of NZ_CP058306.1, read as the reverse complement.
TAAAATATCATTTCATAAGTAGGTTTATAATTGTAGAAAGTCGTGGTTTGGGAGGTTTTGTTTAGGGAATGGGGAAGTAGAGAAATAGGGAATTGAATTTGAAAATGGAGTATTCAGGTTAGGAAGTTAGAAGGTAAGTGAATTTGTAATTAGTAACAAGTAATGGGTAACGAGTAATGAGGCGAATAAGTAAAATAAGGAATCGGGAATTGGGAAAAGAGAATCGGGAAGCTAATTTGAAAATGTAATAATTTGAAAATAAAATTAAATATTCCGCAGAATCGCAAACCCCGACATACAGTCAAAATACGAGTGTCTAAAAGTTGAGAAAAGCGTAAAATCAAAAGGTGTTTAAACGAAGTGAGTTCTTTTGATTTAGTGTTCGAAACCCTTTAGACCGTATTTAGACTGCGTCGGAGCACTTTGCTTCTTTAGTGCATTTAAAGAAGAAGAAAAAAGATAAGAAATTGTAATACGTACTATAATAACCAAATGTAGTCAGAAGGTAGAATCAAAACCCTTTGAAAAAGCAGTTTAAATTATTAAGTAGAATCGTAAACCCGACATACAGAATTTTGACGAGAATCTACAAGGTGCAATTTCGTAAAAAAGTAACCTCTGTCCGAAGCGAAGCAAGTTTATTCGAGTGTTAATATTTTTTCAAGTTTCTCATGAATACTACGCCTTACACGTGTATTTTAAAAAGCTAAGTCATTAAGGCTTGTATTTGGTTACTTTTAGAAATAAGCCGTAGTAGATCGTTAAAATACTGCGTCGAAAACCCCTTTTGTTTCTTTTGGGGGTAATCCAAACCGAAGGTTCACCGACTCCCTAATTTAAAAATAACAAAGAAGAGGTAAAAGAACAAATAGAATTATAAATCTAAAATAAACACTTGAAAAACTAGATGCGATGCTGTACTTCGACGAAGCTCAGTAACCAGTTCATCATGACATAATAGAATATTAAGTACAAACAAAACACGTTCATTGTAATAGGGAATAGGGAATAAGAAAAAGAGAATCGGGAACTGAATTTGAAGATTTGAAAATGATATTCCGATTTAGAATTCGGCTTACAGTTTACAGCCTAAAGTTAAAGAAGAAAAACACTCATATATTAATTATTTAGTTAGTTGCAGAGCAAAGTACACAGTTATGATAAAAATAAAGTTTAACCCGCTAGGTTTATTGTTGAGACAGATTAGCTGTGTACGGAAGCTCTTTTTAGGGAGTGGAGAATGAGGAAAAGGGAAAAAAAATAAAAAAGCAAAACCGAAAAATATTCTAAATACCAACAGTATAGATGCTACGTACGTAGAGCGTACTTAAAGCGTATATAGAGCATGAATTGGTTTTTAAGGTAAAAGATTAAATTATAGTTTATTTATCTAATATTTTAAAGTTTATTAGATTTTTTATCAAATGAAAATGTAAAGATTTTACTTGAAGTAGATAATCAAAGATAATGAATATTTGGAAATAGTTATTAGTAATTAGTTAATAGTGAAAGGGGAATTGAGAATTAAGAATAGTGAATAGTTTATTTACTGTCACTCCTTGCTTGACAAGGAGTCTCACAAGAAATTTATAATAATACGTTATTCTACTATTTTGTAATACCAAACTAAAAAGCATTAATCAACTATTCAGCAGTATTGCAAACCAGATATCAAATAAAACAATTTAATAAATAGAATCGAAAAATCGCCCTAAATAAAACAAAACATTCTATTTTGTAGAGTCGTAAAACCGACATCAAAAAGAAATACGTTAAGAAAATGAAACAATTTTCGTTAAAAATCAATTCGCTGATTATTCGAGCGTTTATATTTGTTTTGGTTCTCATGAATACGACGCCTTTCACTTTCAGTGTAAATAGTTAAGTCATTAAGGCTTGTATTTGAAGCGAAGCAAGATCGAAATGATTTAGAAAAATGTGCGCATTTTTAGTATTTCTATTTGCAGTCTTGATCTTTTGTAACTTTTGGATCAAGCCAAACCGAAGGTTCACCGACTCCCTAATTTAAAAATAACAAAGAGAAGGTAAAAGAAAGAGTGAATTATAATAATCTTAATATATTATAAAACCAAAACATATATAAAAAGCTTGATGCGATGCCTGGTACACCCAACATGACATAATAGAATATGAAGTACAAACAAAAACGTTCATTGAAAACAAAACAAAATATTAAGTAGAATCGCAAACCCGACATACAGAATTTTGACGAGAATCTACAAGGTGCAATTTCGTAAAAAAGTAACCTCTGTTCGAAGCGAAGCAAGTCTGGTTACTTTTAGAAATAAACCGTAGTAGATCGTTAAAATACTGCGTCGAAAACCCTTTTTGTTTCTTTTTGGGGTTATCAAAAAGAATAAATAAAATATAAGAATCTAAAATGTACTATTAAAACCTAAGCAACTCAAAAAAAACAAATGCTGTATTAAGGCAAAATGAACAAAATGAATTAAAAACATAATTATTGTAAACTCTAGAATTTGAAAATAAAAATTAAAAAAAATCATATACCTAAAAGGTTTTGAAAACCTTGCAGGAAAAAAAAATCCCCCTGACTAAAGTTGGCGCTCACATCAGGGAGATAAATATTAATTAACTGATTAAAACAAGCAAAATAACCAAATCACAGAATTTTCATTATTCATAATAGATAGGTAATTTTTCATTTCGAAAGTCGTGGTTTGGTAGATTTTATTTAGGGAAATGAGAATGGGGAACAGAGAATCAAATTTGAAAGTTTGAAGATTTAAAAATGAAATTAAATATTCCGCAGAATCGTAAAATCCGAACTCAAATAAAACAAAATAATTTATTGAGTAGAATCGCAAAATCGCCCTAAATAAAACAAAACATTCTATTTTGTAGAGTCGTAAAACCGACATCAAATAGAAATGCGTTAAGAAAATGAAACAATTTTCGTTAAGAATCATTTGCTGTTTGAAGCTTTGAAAAAGCGAGTTTCAAATGATTTAGAAAAATGTGCGCATTTTTAGTATTTCTATTTGCAGTCTTGATCTTTTGTAACTTTTGGATCAAGCCAAAAGTTAAAGCAAAATGTAACAATCTAAAACGTACTATTAAAACCAAAACAACTCAAAAAAACAAATGCTGTATCAAGGCAAAATGAACAAAATGAATTAAAAACATAATTATTGTAAACTCTAGAATTTGAAAATAAAAATTAAATAAAATCATATACCTACAAGGTTTTGAAGACCTTGCAGGAAAAAAAAATCCCCCTGAGTAAAGTTGGCGCTCACATCAGGGAGATAAATATTAATCAACTCGAATTATTAATTAACATTACAAAAGTATGAAAAAAATTACTTTTACAGCACTAACCGTACCCCTAACGTACGTGCTAATTATGCTGTTGTGTAGTTTAAAAACCTACGCACAAGAAAAAACACTGACTCTATCTGGAGTAGTGAAAGATGCCAACGGTCCACTAGCTGGAGTAAACGTGTGGCAAACCGATACCGAAAATGGTACCCAAACCAACGAATTGGGATTCTATACCATTCAAATTCCATTAAATACCCAAGTAACTTTTGATTATTTAGGTTACAAACCGCAAACGTTTACTGTAAAAACCAGCACTTTAAATGTTACACTGGTAGCAGATGAAAACACTTTAGATGAACTGGTAATTAATGCGGGCTATTATACCGTAAAAGACAAAGAACGCACCGGTAGTATAAGTAAAATAACCGCAAAAGAAATTGGTCAACAACCAGTTGCCAACCCACTGGCCGCTATGCAAGGACGTATGGCAGGGGTAAACATTACGCAGAATAGTGGTGTCCCTGGCGGTGGCTTCGATATACAAATAAGAGGGCGCAATAGTTTAAGAACCGAGGGAAATGCGCCCTTGTATATCGTTGATGGTGTACCCTATGCTTCGCAGTCTATTTCTGATAATGGGATATCATCATTTGTAATGCCTTTTGGTAATGTGAGTCCACTCAATAGTATCAACCCTAATGATATCGAAAGTATTGAGGTATTAAAAGATGCCGATGCAACGGCTATATATGGTTCTCGTGGTAGTAATGGCGTCGTATTGATCACAACTAAGAGAGGTAATTCTGATAAAACCACATTTTCATTTCAATCGACTACTTCAGTGAGTACTGTAGCCAAATATATGGATTTAATGAATACTGAAGCATATTTAAAGATGCGTAAAGATGCTTATGCGAATGATGGTATTATAGATTTACCTGCAGATGCTTATGATGTAAATGGTACTTGGGATGAGAATAAGTACACCAATTGGCAAAAAAAGTTTTTGGGTGGTAAGGCAGTATCACAGAGTACGCAATTTTCAATTGGTGGAGGCTCTGGTAAAACCAATTACTTGATTAATGCAGGACATCGAAAAGACGAAACAGTTTTTCCGGGTGATTATGGTTATAAACGAACAAATTTTGGATTAAATGTAAACCATCAATCAAAAGACGATCGTTTTTCAATAAGAGTCAGCATATTAAAAAGTTTTCAGAAAAATAATTTGATGGCTACAGATTTTTCAAATAAAATATTTCTATCTCCAAATGCACCAGACTTGTATGATGCAGACGGTAATTTAAATTGGGAAAACAACACCTTTGAGAATCCTTTAGCTAATTTATATGCAGAATATCGTTTTAAATCAAATGATAGTAATGGTCAATTAGGTATGGATTATAAGTTAACAGATCAATTTACATTTCGATTGAATACTGGATTCAATGAAGCTTCTGTTGATGAATGGCGTACAGCACCTTCTAAAATGTATAACCCAGGTTATGGTATTGGCAGTGACTCTTCTATATTGTCTTATAGTACAAGTAAACGATCAAGTTGGATTGTTGAACCACAATTGCATTGGGAGTTAAATTTGCATAAAGCAAAAATTAATTTTTTGATAGGAACAACCTTTGAAGAAAGAAAAGCACAAAGTATGCGTCTTGACGCAGGTGGTTTTACCACAGATGATTTCATTTATAATTTGGCAAATGCAACTATTGTTGATATCATTCGTGATACAGAATCACGATACCGTTATGCCGCAATTTATGGAAGATTTAATTTTATCTATAATGATAAATACATTGTAAATCTAACCGGACGTAGAGATGGTTCCAGCCGTTTTGGGCCAGGTAAAAAATGGGGGAATTTTGGAGCTGTTGGTGCCGCTTGGTTGTTTAGTAGAGAAAATGTATTTGATAAATCGTCTTGGTTAAGTTTTGGAAAACTAAGAGCAAGTTACGGTATTACAGGTAGCGATTTAATAGGAGATTATCAGTATTTAGACAATATGGGAATCAGTAGATATCAATATGATGGAATTATTGGAATAGAGCCCATACGTTTATTTAATCCTGATTTTAGTTGGGAAAGCAATAAAAAACTAGAAACGGCTCTTGAACTTGAATTTTTAAGAGGGAGGTTATCAACCTCAATAGCTTGGTATCGTAACCGTTCTTCGAATCAATTGGTGGGTATTCCGTTACCTGGTACTACAGGTTTTACAAGTGTACAAGCCAATTTGCAAGCAACAGTAGAAAATACGGGATGGGAATTTACACTAAACTCATTGAACGTTTCTCAAACCAATTTTAGATGGACAACAGATATAAATGTATCAATTCCTAAAAACAAACTGATTGCTTTTCCAAATTTAGAAGAATCAACTTATAAAAATCAATATGTTATAGGAGAATCTATTCACATGAGAAAGCTTTTTAATTATGTTGGAATAAATAACGAAACTGGTTTGTATGAGTTTGAAGATGTAAATGATGATGGAATTATTGATGCAAATGATAGAACGGCTATAGGTAATGTTGGCCCAAAGTATATTGCAGGTTTCCAAAATAGTTTTACTTATAAATCGTGGTCAATTAGTTTTTTATGGCAATTTGTAAGCCAAAAGGTAAACTCTCCAGACTATTATTCAGGCTATCTAGGTATGGCAGAAAATAGAACAGATCGTTCAATTGATTATTTTACTCCAGACAACAAAGATGCAAAATACCAAATACCTACAAGTGGTAAGAATACACTTGCAATTCAAGCAAATCAAAATTTCAAAAATAGTACAGGTGTAATTACTGATGGATCTTACATCCGATTAAAAAGTTTGCAATTGCAATATAAAGTTGGAGGTGATTGGTTGAAAAACAAATCGTTAAACGTTTACGCACAAGCAAATAATTTAATAACTATTACCAAATATTGGGGGCTAGACCCTGAAAGTATGGGTGGATATGTACCAAATATGAGAACTATAGCTTTTGGTTTTAATTTCCAATTTTAAAAAAAATTAAAATGAAAAAAAAATATATACAAATAGTACTAAGCATAACTTTGATAGGGTCAGTTTATGCTTGCGAAGATTTTTTAGAAGTAGAAATACCAAAAGATCAATTAGATAACAATAAAGTTTTTCAGAATGAAATGACAGCAACTGCTGCTGTAGTAAATGTTTATTCATTACTACGAAATAACGGTTTTTTAAGCGGAAATAAAGAAGGTATTGGTTATTTGATGGGATGCTACACTGATGAGTTAAAGGCAGTAAATAATCAAGATGTGAATTATCGTCTTTTTTACAACGGTACAGTCTTAAGTACCAATTCGGCTGTTAAAAGCCTATGGAATAATACCTACCAACAAATTTACGCGGTTAATAATATATTAGAAGGCATAGAGAATTCGAATAGTTTGTCCCCTGAGTTTAAAAATCAATTAAATGGCGAGGCATTAGCAATTAGAGGTATGTTACATTTTTATCTTGCAATGACTTTGGGTGATGTGCCTTATGTGAATACCACAAATTATGAACTAAATAAAAAAATTAGTAAACTCAAGTCTGAGGTTGTTTTAGAAAATGCAGTTCAGGATCTTTTAGCTTCAGAAAGTGTAATAAGCGAAAATTACGTTTCAATTGAACGTGTTAGATTAAACAAAAGTGCAGTTCAGGCACTTTTAGCAAGAGTATATCTTTATCAGAAAAAATGGGCGTTAGCCCAAGAATATGCTCAAGAAGTAATTAACAACACAACTTATGGTTTGGAGAGTTTAGATAAAACCTTTTTAAAAGAAAGTAAAAGTGCCATTTGGCAATTATTACCAGATAACCAAGGTAAAAATACTTTAGAAGGTTCTAGTTATATTTTTACCGCAATGCCTGCCAAAGATGTGGTGATTACGCAAGAATTGTATGATAGCTTTGAGAGTAATGATTTACGAAAAATACATTGGTTTAAAAGTGTAGGAGATTCAAATGTAGATAATATACATGCATTTAAGTATAAAGAAAGAGGTGCTACAGGTACCACATCAAAAGAGTATTCAATAGTTCTACGAATTGAAGAAATGTATTTAATACATGCAGAAGCTGCTGCAATGTTGAATGATTGGACAAGCTGTAACCAAATGTTAAATGCAATTAGAAATCGCGCAGGTTTGACAAATTCAGAACTTTCAGATATAAACACAGCACAAACATTGATAATAACTGAGAGACGCAAAGAGCTCTTTTGCGAATTTGGACATCGATTTTATGACCTTAAACGTTTACAAAGATGGAACGAATTAATTATTTCAAAACCTTTTTGGAGCAGCCATTTTGAAAAATTGCCGCTTCCAGAAACGGAGTTGCAGCTTAACCCGAATCTGCTACCGCAAAATAATGGATACTAATAGTGGTAATATGATGAATAGAGTCTTTTGTTTTTTTTGTATGGTGATTTGTTTGGTGTGTCATTTTAAAGTTTTTGCTCAAACCAGTCAGCACGAAATTCTGGTTAACGGGAAGGTGACAGAATCGGGAAGGTATGTTTCCTACTTTACGATTGTTAATAAGGTAAAGACAGGCTACGTAAAAGATATTTATAAGGACAGCCTTTACAGCTACGGTGATATAACGGATAAAACGGTATTAACAGACCGCTGGTTCATCGGATGGAATTACCGGAATAAATCTCTTTTTATAACAGACTTTAAAACGAGCAGTACGGAAACCCTGCACGATGTAAGCTATTATGAATTCGATGAAGCTGCTCAAATGCTGGTCTGCTACGACGATAATCATAGAACATTGAAGATCCGCTTTTTGAATGCAAAAACGAAAAGGTTCTTTACAGATGTCGTCTACTACAATTATTCTTTTGTCTCAAGAAAACTTCTCGTAGCAGACGACTCAGGTAAAGTTACGGTTCTTAATGTGGAGAAATCTGAATATAAAGAGTATGTTTTTAAAGATATTAAACAGCAGCATATAAAAAATACGCTATGGGATAAGCAAACAGTTCTTCTGTTAACGACTAAAAAAGATGACTTTAAAATTTTAAAGCTTGAAAAGAAAGGTGTAGCTGAGGTTTTTAGTGAAAAGATCGTTAATGAAAACCATCGTTATGCTGTAGATACTACTTTTTTGAATGTGAGGTTGTTGGCGAAGTATAGAGTTGCGCTTGGTGTGAAGAGCTACGATGGTCCGCAAGGGAAGGATGAAGCTGCGGAAATTTGGATGGGGAAAACAGACGGTATTCCGGGAGCTATGACGGGTAATGCGGAAGATCAGCTGAATCTGGCCGTGATTGATCTTAAGACAAAAAGAATTAAGCCTTTTATGGATACCGGTAAAAAGCTGCGGCATAAGATCAGTTTTAATGATGATACCATTTATGAAATGGAAGCTGTTGATGATATCACACAACAGTACCTGGGGTTGGTAGCGTATTATTATGATGAGGATCTGACTCGTAAAATCAGGTTGGCGCAGTTTGAAAATAGTAAGAATCCAATATTCAGTTCAAGACACTTTGCATCGGTATTTTATAAAGAGGGAGATAGGTGGATCGCATTCAATCCCAAAACAAAGAGAAAAATTTTAAGTACTGAAGTTAGCTCAGGTGATTTGCGCCCATCTCAAAACTTTTCGGTGTTTAGGCGCAGATGGCTGCTCTTTAATGACGGAAAGGACGTTTGGTTTTATGATGTGCTTAAAAATATTTTTACTAAAAAGACCGAAGGAGGGAGATTTGAGAAAGAATTTTATGTCTTGTCCTGCAATTATGAATTAACGAGTAAACCTTGGGGTTTCTCAACAGAAAGAGATATACAGCATTATAACGATATAGTCGTTAAATGGAATACTGAAGACTTTAAAAGTGAAGGGCTTGTATTAATAAATGAATTTTCACAAATGGTTTCTCTGGTAGAAGACAAAGCTCATATAGATCAGGTTAAAAGATCGCAGAATATTTTTACGTATGTGAAAGAAAACGTTAATAATCCGCCAGCTTTATTTCATCTTGATAAAAACACGGGGAAAGAGATATTGGTTTATCAGAGTAATAAGGATGATGATTCTGCTAAAAAAATTGTTTCGGAATATATAAGCTGGACAAATAAAGAGGGAGAGCACAGGGGAGCCATTGTGAGGTATCCGCTTTTTTACGATAAAGAGCAGAAATATCCTACTGTAGTAAGTATCTACGAAAAAAAAATTCAAACCCGCAACCACTATACTAATGATCTTGAAATCTTTGGAAATGTAATTAATTATAGAAATTATATTGCTGATGGATACTTTGTCATAGAACCTGATATTTATTATAAAGAAGGTGATCCTGGTGTGTCTGCTGTTGAGTGTGTTGATCAAGCTATGGATGTAGTGGGATCCAGATATGGTATAGATTTGGAAAACGTAGGTATCATAGGTCATTCGTTCGGTGGATATGAAACTAATTTTATAATAACCCAAAGCAAACGGTTTAAAGTGGCAGTATCAAGCGCAGGGGTGGCTGATCTGATAAGTATGTATCATACCGTTAATTGGAAAACCATGAAACCGGATATGTGGCGTCTAGAAACGCAACAGTGGAGGATGGGAAAAGGATTTTATCAGGGAACAGAAGCTTATCATAGGAATTCACCACTTACATACCTGCAAAATGTAGAGACTCCTCTATTGCTGATTGCCGGTAAGGAGGATTTTCAGGTCAACTATAATCAGTCTGTTGCAATGTTTTTAGGATTGAAGAGGTTGGATAAGGAAGTCAACTTTATTCTTTACAAAGATGAAGGACATACGCTTCAAAAAGATACAAATAAGAAAGATGCGCATGATAAAATTAAGTCGTGGTTTGACTACCACTTAAAAAATAACGAGCGGCCTGAATGGTTAAAGAAAGGCTGTCTTTAAGACAGCCTTTCCGTTAATTAATACTACGGGTTCATATAAAGTTCTCCTGAACAACTTAATAAGCCATTAAATTCCCAAGCAACATTCAATGAAGCGTCGGTACAGATTGGACCACTAATATTATTACAATCTACTTCAACTTGAACACATCTTTTACCTGCTGGTTCAGAAGCTTTGTAATAATACCCATGAGTAACATCTGTATTAAGTTTGTTATTCTCATTCTTTACATTTGATGCAAAAGCACCTACTACGCCAAGTACAATTACACCGAATGGTATCAAGGCTTTTTTAAAATTTGTTTTCATAATATTAATTATTTAGTTGGTTTACTCTTTTATACAGGTTTTCAACCGTTAATCCCTGCTATTGGCCAATAGATTTTTTTTGGGAATAGAGAGTAGGGAATTGGGAGTAGGGAATTCCCTTTTTTCCCTCTTTCCCCATTTCCCTCTTTTCTCATTTCCCTAATTCCCCCTTTCCCTAATTCCCCCTTTCCCTAATTCCCTAAATTATTTCCTCATTTTCAACGAAGCAATAAGCTTTATCAGCATCTTTTTTATAAGGGTTAAATCTTGAGTCAAAATAGAAGTAGAGGTACAATAGGTTAATCGATTCGAAATTTCTAACAGGCATTCTATTTCAGAAGTTGAGCCTAGCGAAATGTATAGAAATCGGATATATTCTTTAGTTGAGTTTTTAGAAACACCCTCAGATATATTGGTAGGAATAGAAACAGCTGCTCTTCGTAATTGGCTGGTAAGTCCGTATTTCTCTTCACTAGGAAAATCAGCCGTTATTTGATAAATGGATATAACAAAATCTAACGACTTTTGATAAACTTGTAAATCTGTATGCATCATAATAATATTATTTTAAATTTATTCTCTCATTCCCATTTCCCCATTTCCCTCTTTCCCCATTTCCCCATTTCCCCATTCCCAATTCATATTTAACCAACTCATTCCCAACCAACCCAAAGAAATACAAATCATTCAACGCAAATTCTTTGATTTTATCTTTTTGGTGGTCGTAAGCATAAAAGCTGTACAAGTATTCGTTTTTGTTATAATCGTATACATCAATAATACTGGCTTGATTCCACATACTTTTGGGTTCATTTTTACCTAATAATTCCGATTTTATATACAATTTACCCTTATAAGCGTAGGTTTTTGCATTCACTTTTTGTGGTGGAGCTCCCATTTTCTTTGTTCCATCAGCTAATTGGGAAACTTTAATTTTGGCTAGGGTAGTGGTGTCAATGGTTTTACCTTGAGTGAATGTGTTAGATTGTGAATGATATACTAAATATTGATTTCGATACGTGTAGGTATAAATGCCTTGTTGTGTTTTTTGGTCTGTAACCAATTGTCCATCGGTATCAAACACACCGTCAATTTGTTTTTGTAAAGCATCTTCATAAAGTTCAAAGCTTACTGTATCAGTCACTAATAGCTTACCTAAAACATGTTCACCGTTACTAGCCCGCTGACTCCTAAATAAAAAGGTATTTTCTGTTAAAGGTTGTAATAGTGAAAAGTAGATGGTTTCGGTCATAAATTTATGAGCATACCAGTTGCTTGTATCTCCTCTGTAGATGATAGGGATGCTTCCGTCGCTTACAAAAAAAGTATCATTTTGTATACGAACCAATAAACTACGAAACGAACGTTCGGTTTCATCGAGCTTTATTTGATGTTCTACTTTTGTTTTTAAGTCCCTAGAAATGGCAGTGATTAATAAGGGAGCTGTATAATTTCCTAAATAAATGGTATCTTGGGTTAATCCAGCTATATAATACGAATTAACTCCCAAATCTAAATACTCTGCTTTATCAATGTGATGCGGTATGAACCTACGAACAAACGGATTTTCTTTTTTCATCAAATGTTCTGATGTAAAAAATAAACTTATTACAACTAAACAGCTAATAAATAATGTAACAATAACAAGTAAGCCGGTACGTTTAATCTCGTAGCGATACAATAGAATCCATATAGCGAGTATACAAATAATACTATTAAACCAAAGATGCGCTGTCCAACCCATTTTTTCAAGTACTCCACCACAAGAACAAGGTACAAACGGACTGAAATTAAGAATAAGGTAAATGTAAACGCTGAAAGCAACCATAAAACCTAAAAAAAGATAAAGTCCCAATTTTTGAGTTTCACGAAAACATAGTAATAATGCAATGATAAGTTCGCCAATTACAACGCCATAGGCTATGGTAGTTGCAAAAGCACTTAATAACGGAGATTGTGCGATCTGTACTTGAAAGTTTTCAAAGTCGATAAGCTTACTTACAGCAGTATACACAAAAAGTACAATAAAGAAGTAAATGCTTAAAAAAGTTACATTTTTAATACTATTTTGCATGATATTATTGATTTTTATTTTAGTAAAGTTCAATAATGTAATTATATTTTAAATGCAGAATAAGAATTAAAAAATATAAAATAAGAATTATTTACTGCTGCTTTTTAAGCGAATTCCGTTTTTTTGTATTTTATTTGGTTCTATTTTTGATGCGAATTTTTTAAATTAAACCGAACTTCTTTTGGAAGTGTATTAAAATACGATTTAAAATAATTCACAAAAGGAGAATATTGTGGGTAACCAACCATCACAGCAATTTCTTTAAAAGCTAAAGTACTTGTTTCAATAAGTATATAAGCATGTTTCATTCTAAGTGAAATGAAATATTCGTACACAGAGGTTTGATATTGTTCCTTAAAAAGTTTTTTTAGTTGATTGGAATTGACTCCAAACTTTTTGCATATTTGATTTAAAGTTAGTTTTTTATTTAATGGGTAATGATCTATATAAACCTTGATATCTTCAATGATGAACTCATTTCTTCTGCGCTCTTTCAAACGATTGATATCAAAATTTTCTGTAATTAAAGATTTAAAATGTTTTGTATCCAAATACATTTGATACAAATTGATAACTAAGGTTTTATCATCATTTAATCCCCTGATATTAAACATATAATTTTGATCAAATAAAATAAGTGTTTGTTTAGAAAGTTTTGTAAAGTCTATGTTTTTTTGAATGCAGTCTTTTAAATATTCTGCTGTTTCTTGGTCTATTAAGTCTAAGAAGTTGAGATTTTTAATATCTTTAAAACACAAGGATTGGCTCGTAATAAAATCTTCACTAACATTATTGATTTTGAAATCTTTATTTACTATAATAGCATATTGATTTATATATTTTTGAAATTCATTTGGTTTTATAAACGATAAATGAAGTAAGCGTTCACGCCATTCTTCATTAACCAGATTGAATAAAACTTCCAAACATTCAAATTCGTCACCAGTATTTTGAATAAACACTTGTTGATCTAGTTTGCCGTTACCAAGATCAATAAGCGCATCAATTAAATAGTTCCATCTTTTTTTACTAACAGTGAATTCTTTCATAATTAATTTTTTATAGTTTCTTTAGTGATTTAATGTAAAGTACCGCTTCATCAATCGAATTAAAAAGCTTAGTTGTGGCTTTTGGAGTGTTAATTTTTATATAGAAGCGTGCCATGGTATAAACCCTTGCATTAGCAGCCACAAGTGCTACATTGGTCAATAAATTAGAACCATAGGTAGATAAATAAGTTCGTGCCTCACTGTTGATCGATCTAACTTCAGAGACATCGCAGATAACATCAAAATTAGAATAAGACTGAAAACGCAATCTATCTTGTACCAATTCTCTTGCTACATCATAAGTGATGTCCAAAGATTCTTTAAAAGTGACGTATAGAATTCGATCTTTTAATTTATATCCTGCATTGATATTTTCGTAATCATAATCCATAGTTTATTTTTAAATGTTATTAGATTATTTTATAAAAATATTAATATTTCGGGTAGCATTTTAGTTTTTTAATCTATAAAAAGTGATATAAAGGGATTAATACATGTAAAAAAAGAATTATTTTATAACAATGTAGCGTGATTTATGTGATTTATTTTCAATTTTAAAATTCTAAAAATGAATAGTATGGCTAAAATTAATTACAACAATACCTATGATACGATAGATCGAGTTATTGAAAATGCGAAAAATAAACAAACGATACATTTATATGCAGAAGACGAAGTCCTTAATGGAGATTCACTTTGTATCAACGGAAAGAAATTATGGCATTTTGCTACAACAGGTTACTTAGGTTTAGAGCAGGATGCGCGAATAAAACAAGCTGCAGCAGAAGCTATATTTAAATATGGTACGCAATTTCCTTTGTCAAAAACCTATATTTCTCATCCTTTGTATCGCACCTTAGAGCAAAAAATGGAGTTGATTTTTGAAGAATCAGTTCTTATAGCTAAAAATAGTACTTTGGCTCACCTAGCGGTTATACCACAAGCTGTAAACGATAATGATGTGGTTATTTTAGATCATCAGGTACATTGGAGCGTTCAAACGGCCTGTCAAATTCTTGAAACTAGAGGTATTTCTGTATTGTTAATTAGACATAATAATATGAACCAGTTAGAAGATTATCTGATTAAATACAATGGAAAACATCAGAAAATTTGGTACATGGCAGATGGTATATATTCTATGTATGGAGATCATGCACCTATCGATATTTTAAAAAAGTTAGTAAAAAAATATCCAGCCTTGCATTTGTATTTTGACGATGTTCATGGAATGAGTTGGATTGGAGATAGAGGGGTAGAGGAATACTTAATCGTTTTTATTTTTGAGACTCTGACCCGAGCTTGCGAACTGTACGGAGTAAATCAAGTTCAGAGTGACAAACATTTCCAAATTTTCAAATTACCTAATTCTAAAATCTCAATACTCAGTTCTCAATACTAAAAACTAAAAACTACTTCTTAATCACTTTAACAGTTGCTTGGGTATTTTGGCCGGTAGTTACTTTGATGAAGTACGTACCTGGTGCAAAGGTTTCTAAAGAAATGGAGTTGTCTCCATTAAACGAGTTGCTAACCAAACGTTGCCCTAAAATGTTATAAACCTCATAAGTTGTTAAGTTTTCTGGGGTATCTATAAATACGTTATTTGTTGTTGGGTTAGGATACACCTTTAAATTTAACTTTGTAAACGTATCGGTATCGAGATAATTACATGTGTTTTTAGCTAGTTTGGCAATAAAGAAATCGGTATTACTACCTGGGTTAGCTTTATTTAATTGACCAATAATCGGATGATTATTACCCATTCCATCACCAAATATCAGCGTACGCATATAACCACCAACGATATAATTCCCGTCTTTATCAGTTTCAACGGCAGTTAAACCTTCACGGTAGCCATTAGGGCCTTGTATGCGATGCCCACCAACAGGAACCCCTGTGTTTTTATTTAAACGTATTAATATAGGATCACTAAATGCACCTACTGTTTGACCTGTGATACCAAAAGCACCCCAAGTATTGTTATAAAAACCGGTACCAACCCCCAGTTCATCTCCATTAATAGTCATACTTCGGGTACTTTCAGAACTAGAGCCACCTGAACCTGGAATAAATATTCCGTCTGCGTTAGAGCCCCATAGTAGATTCCCTTGTGCATTAAATTTGATTACAAAGGACTGACGTCCTGATTGATTATTAAATTGATAACCACCAAAGTTTCCGTCTTCTGGACCATTAGACCCATTTGGTAAAATAGTTTTTTTTGTGCCAATTCCTGAAACATAGACATTGGATTGCTCATCAATTAGCAAACCTTGGACTAGAGCCGACCATGTATTATTTGCTGTTTTGGTCCACAGCACTTGCCCAGTGGCATTGAAACAAATGAGTATAGAAGTTCTATATTCTTGGTTGTTAATGATGGTGACAAATTCATCACTATCATTTGTATCGCGCCAAGACGTAAAATAATACTGTTGGGTTAAAGGATCGTAAGTGAAGTTTATTTTTTTAGGGAGATACCCTTCAGAATTTGAGTTAAAAGGAGCAGGGAGATACCCTAGTGAATTACCATTACTATCATATTTTAAAATATACAATTGCTGTTCGTATTGAGCTAAGCCTGAAATGTTTATCGTTCCATCTAAATGGCTACCATTACCCATACCAACCAACCAATGGGTAGTACCGTTAGGTTCTATAGTTACGCCATAATCGGTAGCTCTACTTGTTAGATATTGTAGCGAATCACTTTGTGGCATGCGCAACCATTGAAATTGTCCTTGACTGTTGTATTTGATTAAAGCTAATTTTTTATGTGTAGGGGAATTAACATTTTGGAGAGCTAATCCGTTCCAAGCTCTTGGTATTGGATCCATGATGCTGTCGGTATCGAAATGAACAGGTAAAGCAAAAGCGGATCCAACTATATTGGCAAGGCTGTCGTGAAAGCCTAGATTCGATACACGCATTGCCACATACACATTGTCTGAAGTATCGATACCCATAGAGCGGGTTCGGTTTTCGTTTCCGCCTCCACCAAAAACCTTATGCCAAAGATAATTTCCTTCACAATCGACCTTACTTAAAAGAATATTACTCCAAGGATCGATTGATGTAGGTTGGTGATAAGTGGTAATAGAATTTCCTGAAAAATTAGTATTGCCATAAGCAATATGACTTAAAAGATAAGTATGGTTATCTGAAGTGTTTTTTAAAGCAACGACTTCTTCATGATAATTTATATCATCATAAATACCTCCAAAAATATTATCTGCAAAGAGTTTATTTTCACCACCACCGGCTTTTGCCCATTGCCATTGGTAGTTTTGGGCGAAGCCCCCTAGCCCCCAAAGGGAAAAAATGATATATATAAATAATTTTTTTGTTGTCATGATGTATGTTTTTTAGTTTAGTGCTTAGGTATTATATCTTTTCTTTTTGAAGCACCAAAAAGAAAGAAAAAGTGCTCCGAAGCAGTCTAAATACGGTCTAAATGGTTTCGAACGCTAAATCAAAAAGGTCTTGCTTTTTCAAAGCTTCAAATACAAGCCTTAATGACTTAGCTATTCACACTGAAAGTGTAAGGCGCTGTATTCATGAGAACCAAAACAAATATAAACGCTCGAATAATCAGCCAAATGATTCTTAACGAAAAATGCTTCATTTTCTTAACGTGTTTCTATTTGAGGTCGCTTTACGAGTCTGCTTTATATTCCATTTTATTTTCAATGAACATTTCCAAATTTCCAAATTACCTAATTCTTAATACTCAGTTCTTAATACTAAAATCTCAATACTCAGTTCTCAATACTAAAAACTAAAAACTACTTCTTAATCACTTTAACAGTTGCTTGGGTATTTTGGTCGGTAGTTATTTTGATGAAGTACGTACCTGGTGCAAAGGTTTCTAACGAAATGGTGTTGTCTCCATTAAACGTATTGCTAACCAAACGTTGCCCTAAAATGTTATAAACCTCGTAAGTTGTTAAGTTTTCTGGAGTATCTATAAATACGTTGTTTGTTGTTGGGTTAGGATAAACCTTTAAATTTAACTTTGTAAACGTATCGGTATCGAGATAATTACATGTGTTTTTAGCTAGTTTGGCAATAAAGAAATCGGTACCACTTCCTTGAGTAGCTTTCATTAACTGTCCCACGATAGGATCAACATAGTCATCTCCATTTGTAAATAAATAGGTTCGCATATAACCACCAACGATATAATTTCCGTCTTTGTCGGTTTCAACGGCAGTTAAACCTTCACGGAAGCCATTAGGGCCTTGTATGCGATGCCCACCAACAGGAACCCCTGTGTTTTTATTTAAACGTATCAGTATCGGATCTGTAAAAGCTCCCATGGGTTGACCTGTGATACCAAAGGCTCCCCAAGTATTGTTATAAAAAGTTGTACCAACTGCTAGTTCATCTCCATTAATAGTCATACTTCTAGTACTTTCAGATCCTGAACCGCCTAGACCATCTCCTGCAGTACCATCTGCATTAGAGCCCCATAGTAGATTGCCTTGTGCATTAAATTTGATCACAAACGACTGACGGTTTAATGTATTTGTAAACTGATAGCCTCCGAAGTTACCATTTGAGCCATTGGGAAGGACTGTGCTACTGGTTCCTCTTCCTGAAACATAGACATTGGATTGGTCGTCAACCAACAAGCCTTCAACCAAGGCGGAGAAGGTATTATTTGCAGTTTTGGTCCACAACACTTGCCCAGTGACATTGAAGCATATCAGAATAGAGGTTTGATATTCTTGATTATTAATGATGGTGACAAATTCATCACTATCATTTATATCGCGCCAAGACGTAAAATAATACTGTTGGGTTAAAGGATCGTAAGTGAAATTTATTCTTTTTGAGTGGTACCTCTCTGTATTAGGGCGAAAAGGAACGGGTAGGTATCCTAACGAATTACCGTTACTGTCGTATTTTAAAATATAAAATTGCTGTTCGTTTTGAGCTAAGCCTGAAATGTTAATCGTTCCATCTAAATGGCTACCGTTTCCCATACTTACTAGCCAATGGGTAGTACCGTTAGGTTCAACAGTTACGCCATAATCAAAAGCATTACTTGTATTAATAGTTAACGAATCGCTCTGAGGCATCCGCAACCATTGAAATTGTCCTTGACTGTTGTATTTGATTAAAGCCAATTTTTTATGTGCCGGTGATTTTACATTTGGTAATGTTACACCGCCCCAATTACGTGGAATGGGATCCATGATGCTGTCGGTATCGAAATGAACAGGTAGTGCAAAAGCGGTTCCTGCTATATTAGCTAAACTGTCGTGATAACCATTGTTCCATACACGCATTGCTACATATACATTATCTGAGGTGTCGATACCCATAGAACGTGTTATATTTTCACCATCACCCCCCCCAAAAACCTTATGCCAAAGATAATTCCCTTCGCAATCGACTTTGCTTAAAAAAATGTTACTTCTGTGACCAATAGTCGATACTTGGTGATAAGTAGTAAAGGAAGTACCTGCATAATTGGTATTTCCATAACCCACATGGCTTAATAGATAGGTATTATTGTTTGAAGTGTTTTTTAAAGCAACTACTTCTTCATGATAATGCACATCACCATAAATACCTCCAGAAGTATAATCTGCAAAAAGTTTATTTTCACCTCCACCGGCTTTTGCCCATTGCCATTGGTAGGGTTGGGCGAAGCCCCCTAGCCCCCAAAGGGAAAAAATGATATATATAAATAGTTTTTTTGTTGTCATGATGTATAGTTATTAGTTTTTAGTTTTTGTTTATGCAGAATAGGCAATTTGTTTTTTTTTTACTTTTGAAATATTTAAGTAAGTTTTGACTAAATAAGCAACACACATATCTCTTAATATTATTCTTTCTTTTGGATTACCCCCAAAAGAAACAAAAGGGGTTTCCGACGCATTATTTTAACGATCTACTACGGTTTATTTCTAAAAGCAACCAAATACAAGCCTTAATGACTTAGCTTTTTAAAATACACGTGTAAGGCGTAGTATTCATGAGAAACTTGAAAAAATATTAACACTCGAATAAACTTGCTACGCTTCAAACAGAGGTTGCTTTCTAACGAAATTTCACCTTGCAGATTCTCGCTAAAATAATGTATGTCGGAGTTTACGAGTCTGCTTTATATTCTATTTTGTGTTTATGTGTTTTTTTACATTTGAGACTCTGAATCAAGTTCAGAGTGACAAACATTTCCAAATTTCCAAATTACCTAATTCTTAATACTCAGTTCTCAATACTAAAAACTAAAAACTACTTCTTAATCACTTTAACAGTTGCTTGGGTATTTTGGTCGGTAGTTACTTTGATGAAGTACGTACCTGGTGCAAAGGTTTCTAACGAAATGGAGTTGTCTCCATTAAACGAGTTGCTAACCAAACGTTGCCCTAAAATGTTATAAACCTCATAAGTTGTTAAGTTTTCTGGGGTATCTATAAATACGTTATTTGTTGTTGGGTTAGGATACACCTTTAAATTTAACTTTGTAAACGTATCGGTATCGAGATAATTACATGTGTTTTTAGCTAGTTTGGCAATAAAGAAATCGGTATTACTACCTGGGTTAGCTTTATTTAATTGACCAATAATCGGATGATTATTACCCATACCATCACCAAATATGAGCGTACGCATATATCCACCAACTATATAATTTCCGTCTTTGTCGGTTTCAACGGCAGTTAAACCTTCACGGAAGCCATTAGGGCCTTGTATGCGATGCCCACCAACAGGAACACCTCTGTTTTTATTTAAACGTATCAGTATCGGATCTGTAAAAGCAGCTGCAGGTTGCCCCGTAACACCGAAAGTACCTCCCCAAGTATTATTAAAAAAGCCGGTGCCAACCGCCAGTTCGTCTCCATTAATGGTCATACATCGAGTAGATTCAGAAAGCGAACCACCCAAATAATAATCTCCAGAATCATCTGCATTAGATCCCCATAGTAGATTCCCTTGTGCATTAAATTTGATTACAAAGGAGTGTCTATCAGATGAATTAGTGAACTGATAGCCTCCGAAGTTACCATTTGAGCCATTGGGAAGGACTGTGCTACTGGTTCCTCTTCCTGAAACATAGACATTGGATTGGTCGTCAACCAACAAGCCTTCAACCAAGGCGGAGAAGGTATTATTTGCAGTTTTGGTCCACAACACTTGCCCAGTGACATTGAAGCATATCAGAATAGAGGTTTGATATTCTTGATTATTAATGATGGTGACAAATTCATCACTATCATTTATATCGCGCCAAGACGTAAAATAATACTGTTGGGTTAAAGGATCGTAAGTGAAATTTATTCTTTTTGGTGTGTAAAAGCCAGAAGATGGAGTATGTAATACATTTATGGATAATGGGATGAAACCGATGTTATTTCCATTAGTATCATATTTTAATACATAATATTTGTATTGAGAAGGTAATAAACCTGAAATTTGTATTTGTCCATCAAGGTGATTGCCATTTCCTAATCCCACCATCCAATGCGTAGTGCCATTTGGTTCTACAAAAACACCATAATCCAATGCTTTAGCAACGCTTGTATAGGTTAGAGAATCACTTTGTGGCATGCGCAACCATTTAAAATGACCTTCGTTGTCGTATTTGATTAAAGCTAAAGATTTATAAGCAGGTGAAATAACATTTTGAATGATTGCTCCGTTCCAAGCTCTCGGTATCGGATCCATGATGGTGTCTGTATCAAAATTTACGGGTAGAAGAAAGTTAGATCCAACAACATTCACTAGACTGTCGTGATAACCACGATTATCAACCATAAGGCTGACATATATATTATCTGCAGTATCAATTCCCATAGAACGTGTGCGATCACCAGCTCCTCCTCCAAAAATCTTATGCCAAAGATAATTCCCTTCACAATCGACCTTGCTTAAAAAAACATTAGATAAATAATTTAATGATGAAGGCTGGTGGTAAGTGTTAAAGTAATTACCTGCGAAATTGGTGTTGTCGTAGGCGATGTGACTTAAAAGATAGGTATTGTTATCGGAAGTGATTTTTAAATCAACTACTTCTTCATGATAATTTATATCACTGTAAATCTCACTTCCAGAATTTAAATCTGCCCCTAACTTATTTTCACCTCCACCGGCTTTTGCCCATTGCCATTGGTAAGGTTGAGCAAAAGTAGTTAGGTTGAAGAGTGTTATCGTTAGTATGGTAATTATTTTTTTCATGTGTTGGGGGTTTTAGGTTTAAGGTTTAAAGTTTAAGGTTTTGGATTGTGATGAACATTTTCAAATCTTTAAATCCTTAAATTCTCTAATTGTTTGTTTTTGAGACTCTGACCCGAGCTTGCGAACTGTACGGAGTAAATCAAGTTCAGAGTGACAAGCGTTATGAACATTTCCAAATTACCTAATTCTTAATACTCAGTTCTTAATACTAAAATCTCAATACTCAGTTCTCAATACTAAAAACTACTTCTTAATCACTTTAACAGTTGCTTGGGTATTTTGGTCGGTAGTTACTTTGATGAAGTATGTACCTGGTGCAAAGGTTTCTAAAGAAATGGAGTTGTCTCCATTAAACGAGTTGCTAACCAAACGTTGCCCTAAAATGTTATAAACCTCATAAGTTGTTAAGTTTTCTGGGGTATCTATAAATACGTTATTTGTTGTTGGGTTAGGATACACCTTTAAATTTAACTTTGTAAACGCATCGGTATCGAGATAATTACATGTGTTTTTAGCTAGTTTGGCAATAAAGAAATCGGTACCACTTCCTTGAGTAGCTTTCATTAACTGTCCCACGATAGGGTCTACATAGTCATCTCCATTTGTAAATAAATAGGTTCGCATATAACCACCAACGATATAATTCCCGTCTTTGTCGGTTTCAACGGCAGTTAAACCTTCACGGAAGCCATTAGGGCCTTGTATGCGATGCCCACCAACAGGAACCCCTGTGTTTTTGTTTAAACGTATCAGTATCGGATCTGTAAAAGCTCCCATGGGTTGACCTGTGATACCAAAGGCTCCCCAAGTATTGTTATAAAAAGCTGTACCAACTGCTAGTTCATCTCCATTAATAGTCATACTTCTAGTACTTTCAGAACCAGAACCGCCTAGACCATCTCCTGCAGTACCATCTGCATTGGAACCCCATAGTAAATTGCCTTGTGCATTAAATTTGATTACAAACGATTGTCTATTTGAAATATTCGTAAACTGATAACCTCCAAAATTTCCGTTTTGTGGTCCATAATTTCCATCTGGAAGGACCGTGTAACTGGTTCCTCTACCTGAAACATAGACATTGGATTGGTTGTCAACCAATAAGCCTTCAACCAAGGCAGAGAAGGCATTATTAGCTGTTTTGGTCCACAACACTTGCCCTGTGGCATTGAAACATATCAGAATAGAGGTTCTATATTCTTGATTATTAATGATCGTGACGAATTCATCATCATATACGGAATCTCGCCAAGACGTAAAATAATACTGTTGGGTTAAAGGATCGTAAGTGAAGTTTATTTTTTTAGGAAGATATCCTTCTAAATTTGAGTAAAACGGAGCAAGAAAGTAGCCTAACGAATTACCGTTGCTGTCGTATTTTAAAATATACAATCGCTGATCATATTGGCCTAAACCAGTAATGTTAATAGCTCCGTCTAAATGACTACCGTTACCCATACCTACCAACCAATGGGTAGTTCCGTTAGGCTCTACAGTTACGCCATAATCGGTAGCTCTACTTGTCAGATATTGTAGTGAATCGCTTTGTGGCATACGCAACCATTGAAATTCACCAGCGCTGTTGTATTTGATTAAAGCCAATTTTTTATGTGTTGGGGAATTAACGTTTTGAAGAGCTAATCCGTTCCAAGCTCTTGGTAGTGGATCCATGATACTGTCGGTATCAAAATGAACAGGTAAAGCAAAAGCGGATCCAACTATATTGGCAAGGCTGTCGTGAAAGCCTAGATTCGATACACGCATTGCCACATACACATTGTCTGAAGTATCGATACCCATAGAGCGGGTTCGGTTTTCGTTTCCGCCTCCACCAAAAACCTTATGCCAAAGATAATTTCCTTCACAATCGACCTTACTTAAAAGAATATTACTCCAAGGATCGATTGATGTAGGTTGGTGATAAGTGGTAATAGAATTTCCTGAAAAATTAGTATTGCCATAAGCAATATGACTTAAAAGATAAGTATGGTTATCTGAAGTGTTTTTTAAAGCAACGACTTCTTCATGATAATTTATATCATCATAAATACCTCCAAAAATATTATCTGCAAAGAGTTTATTTTCACCACCACCGGCTTTTGCCCATTGCCATTGGTAGTTTTGGGCGAAGCCCCCTAGCCCCCAAAGGGAAAAAATGATATATATAAATAATTTTTTTGTTGTCATGATGTATGTTTTTTAGTTTAGTGCTTAGGTATTATATCTTTTCTTTTTGAAGCACCAAAAAGAAAGAAAAAGTGCTCCGAAGCAGTCTAAATACGGTCTAAATGGTTTCGAACGCTAAATCAAAAAGGTCTTGCTTTTTCAAAGCTTCAAATACAAGCCTTAATGACTTAGCTATTCACACTGAAAGTGTAAGGCGCTGTATTCATGAGAACCAAAACAAATATAAACGCTCGAATAATCAGCCAAATGATTCTTAACGAAAAATGCTTCATTTTCTTAACGTGTTTCTATTTGAGGTCGCTTTACGAGTCTGCTTTATATTCCATTTTATTTTCAATGAACATTTCCAAATTTCCAAATTACCTAATTCTTAATACTCAGTTCTTAATACTAAAATCTCAATACTCAGTTCTCAATACTAAAAACTACTTCTTAATCACTTTAACAGTTGCTTGGGTATTTTGGTCGGTAGTTACTTTGATGAAGTACGTACCTGGTGCAAAGGTTTCTAACGAAATGGAGTTGTCTCCATTAAACGAGTTGCTAACCAAACGTTGCCCTAAAATGTTATAAACCTCATAAGTTGTTAAGTTTTCTGGGGTATCTATAAATACGTTATTTGTTGTTGGGTTAGGATAAACCTTTAAATTTAACTTTGTAAACGTATCGGTATCGAGATAATTACATGTGTTTTTAGCTAGTTTGGCAATAAAGAAATCGGTACCACTTCCTTGAGTAGCTTTCATTAACTGTCCCACGATAGGATCAACATAGTCATCTCCATTTGTAAATAAATAGGTTCGCATATAACCACCAACTATATAATTTCCGTCTTTGTCGGTTTCAACGGCAGTTAAACCTTCACGGTAGCCATTAGGGCCTTGTATGCGATGCCCACCAACAGGAACCCCTGTGTTTTTATTTAAACGTATTAATATAGGATCACTAAATGCACCTACTGTTTGACCTGTGATACCAAAAGCACCCCAAGTATTGTTATAAAAACCGGTACCAACCCCCAGTTCATCTCCATTAATAGTCATACTTCGGGTACTTTCAGAACTAGAGCCACCTGAACCTGGAATAAATATTCCGTCTGCGTTAGAGCCCCATAGTAGATTCCCTTGTGCATTAAATTTGATTACAAAGGACTGACGTCCTGATTGATTATTAAATTGATAACCACCAAAGTTTCCGTCTTCTGGACCATTAGACCCATTTGGTAAAATAGTTTTTTTTGTGCCAATTCCTGAAACATAGACATTGGATTGCTCATCAATTAGCAAACCTTGGACTAGAGCCGACCATGTATTATTTGCTGTTTTGGTCCACAGCACTTGCCCAGTGGCATTGAAACAAATGAGTATAGAAGTTCTATATTCTTGGTTGTTAATGATGGTGACAAATTCATCACTATCATTTGTATCGCGCCAAGACGTAAAATAATACTGTTGGGTTAAAGGATCGTAAGTGAAATTGATTTTTTTAGGATGATAACCTTCTGTATTTGGACGAAAAGGAACGGATAGATATCCTAACGAATTACCGTTGCTGTCGTATTTTAAAATATACAATTCCTGTTCGTATTGAGCTAATCCAGAAATATTAATAGAACCATCTAAATGGCTACCATTTCCCATACTTACCAACCAATGGGAAGTACCGTTAGGTTCTACAGTTACGCCATAATCAAAGGCTCTACTTGTATTAAGCATTAACGAATCGCTCTGCGGCATGCGTAACCATTGAAATTCACCAGCGTTGTCGTATTTGATTAAAGCCAATTTTTTATGTGCCGGTGATTTTACATTTGGTAATGTTACACCGCCCCAATTACGTGGAATGGGATCCATGATGCTGTCGGTATCGAAATGAACAGGTAGTGCAAAAGCGGTTCCTGCTATATTAGCTAAACTGTCGTGATAACCATTGTTCCATACACGCATTGCTACATATACATTATCTGAGGTGTCGATACCCATAGAACGTGTTATATTTTCACCATCACCCCCCCCAAAAACCTTATGCCAAAGATAATTCCCTTCGCAATCGACTTTGCTTAAAAAAATGTTACTTCTGTGACCAATAGTCGATACTTGGTGATAAGTAGCAAAGGAAGTACCTGCATAATTGGTATTTCCATAACCCACATGGCTTAATAGATAGGTGTTGTTATCTGAAGTGTTTTTTAATGCAACAACTTCTTCATGATAATGCACATCACCATAAATATCGTTATAGATTATATCGGCGTAAAGTTTATTTTGTCCACCACCGGCTTTTGCCCATTGCCATTGATAGGGTTGAGCGAAGCCCCCTAGCCCCCAAAGGGAGAAAATGATATATATAAATAATTTTTTTGTTGTCATGATGTATGTTTTTTAGTTGTTAGTTTTTAGTATTGAGAAATTAGACTTGTTGTAATTTTTAAAATCTAACCAAGTTTATGTTGATAACCTTTGAATGGACTTTTCTTTAATTAAACATTTATTTTTTTAAAGATGATTATTCTAATAAAATAACACTATCTGTGCTAATATAAAAAAATATCAACACAGATAGCTGGTTATTTACTGATAAAATTAGTTTTTGATTAAAATTTGTTGTTTGATAAATTCGTTGTTTACACGTAGAATTATGATGTATTGACCTGAACTTAATCTGCTAGCATCGAATACTACTGATTCTGAAGATTCACTAGAATCATGAACCCACATTTGTACGCCCATCATGTTATAAACTACCAATTGTACATTCGTTTGTTCTTTTGTATCTAACTCGTAACTAATGGTTGTAGTTTCTTTAACAGGATTTGGCGCAACCACTAAGTTTATCAACTGTGGGTTACCGTTTGCTTCGCTGTCTTGAGGATTAGTTACGGCAGGACGTGCGCTTGGTACATCCCACATTTCCGAATACTTACATTGTAAACTTTCAGTACCTTGTATATTGAATTTTACTTCTAACATACCTGGAACAAAATTCGCATTCGGATAGAAATACAATGTTATACCTCCTGTAGATCCATTGGCTGGAATATAGAAACTGGAAGGGGAGAAGGTGCCCATCGTGCTTTCTAAGCTAATATTAATTCCTTCACCATTTGGATTATAAATGTCTACATGGTATTGGTAAACTAAGAATGGATCGTAGATTATTTTTTCTATTTCGTGATTTACTTCTAATTGACAACGACCGCATCTGCCGTTATAATTTGCTCTTAATTCACCACTTGTTGCGTCACAATTTCCATTGCTTAGCATCAATTGGTAAGTTCCATTTAACATGTATGATAACTCACTAACAGCTCCGCTACCACCAGCAATGGTACTTCCGTTTTCTAACCAACGGTAACTATTGAATTGCGCATAAGGTGAAGGACCTAAGATCACGCGATCGGTATCTATTTTTTCGCCACAATAGCTGTAACAGCCTGTTGGGAAAATCCATAAATAGCCATCTGGACTCTTAGGAACATCAAATTGATTACTCACTTCGCAACCCACACCGTTGCTTGCCGTTACTTTGTACGGACCACCTTCGGTAACTTCAATACTAGCACCAGTCATTCCATTACTCCAAATGTACTGACTTGCATTACCTGTAGCAGTTAAACGTACACGATAAGGCGAACAGCTTAAAATTTGATGACTTAAACTTGGTACACTTGGTGGATTACTTACTACCACGGTATGTGTATAACTACCCACACAATTAGGATACAATGGATTACGAACTTCTAGCGTATACGTATAAGTTCCTGGAGTTTGTTCTGTAAACTGGCGATCGAACGGGGTTGTTGTATTCCAAGTCGTTAATGGACTGTTGTTACGTAACCAACGACGAGGGAAACCTTCATTTTCGCTTACTCCATTTAATGTAAATGGAACGCCTTTACAAGCCCCATCTGGTCCTTGAATATATACATAAGGCGCTTTGATTAAAGTTACATTTACTGCAGGTGTTTTATAGTTTGCACAATCATCTGCTGTATAGGTAACTACCCAATAACTACCTGATTCGTCAGGCGTGTAGGTACTATTTGTTGCACCAGTAATTGGATTGTTGAATCGCATCCATTGGTATGATGCAACATTTGAACTTCCAATAGCAGAATATTCTAACGTTACAATATCGGTTTCACAATATGAACCTCCACCATCAATTTTCCCGTCATTATTATTCCGATTAACCCGTATTTCTTTAGAATAGTGGTATTCGCAACCTTCCTTGGTTTTGATGGTTAGTTTAACTTCGTCTGAATAACGAAGATTCACCGTTGGTGACATACTACTATTCGTCACATCATTGAAGTCCCAAATATAAATAAAGTTTGAGTTACTAATAGGAGGAATTAGGGTTACTGCCTCGGTATCGCAGGTTTCTGAAATGGAAATACCGTTTTGTTCAAAGTCAATTTCATCGTTTATACTAGGTAATTGTGGTAAATCTACAACAATTTCTTTGGTACAAATTATTGCACCGTTTAAAGTAACCGTTGCTGTATAAATACCTGGAGCAACATTAGGGATTTCAAATGGTGAATCTGAACTTGAACCATAGTTACCAGATAACGTTAACGTAAAACTAGGTGGTGTGCCAATATAGGTTGAATTATCCCACAAGGTTACGGTATAGTTATTTGTATTCATGTTACAGACAGCACTAAAACGTATGTCTGGCGTGTATTTTTTATCCATACTTACGGTATCGAACTTATCACAATAATTTCCACCATATTGTGCAATGGCTGAAACGTCATGAATACCTGCAACGTTTGTTGTAAATTCTGCCGTTACAACACTTCCGCTTATGTTTTGAGAAGCAATATCAAAAGTAACATATTGTGGGTTGTAATTCCAACCAATAGTAGGAGATCCAGTAAAGTTAGCTGTAATTTTGAACCTAGTACAATCTAACCATTGGGAATTGGTAATGATTATGCTATTATTGTGACTTTGACAATTCGGATTACAATTTTCGTTAACAAATTTAAAATAATCTCGAGCTTTACAACCATTTTCTGCTGTTGCTTCTACGTAATACTCTCCCAAACCATCAATATTTGTAATCGTAATCGTTTGCATACCAGTACTTCCAGGGATTAGAGTGTTATCACCATAATACCATGCTAAAGTAGTATCGGTTAAATTCATTTGCATATTAGCCGTAACCGTATGACTAAAGTTTGAAGGATCACAAACGACTATTAATTTGTGAGAAGTTATATGTACTACAGGTGCTGGTAAAACCATTAGGTTATGTACCACCATATTGTTATTTGTACAGCCACCAACAGTTGCACCTGTGATGGTTACGGATCTTCCTACTTCATCAACTACGTTAGCAAAATATTCTAAGTCTATATCAATCGTATTAGTATAGCTTCCAGAATAAATAAATTGAGCACCTGGATGACTTCCGTCGCTGTACACAATATCGAATACCGCATGATTCACAGGAATACTAGTTTCAATTGTAATTGTAAAATCAGTTGAACCGCAAACCTGTACTGGAGCATCAACAATCCAAAAATCAATATTGTTGATTACAGTGAAAGGAAATTTAACTGTTTTGGTTTCAGTACATTTTCTAACGGTAAGCATTAAAAAACCTGAAGAAGTTGCAGCTGTATTACTTGTTTGATTGAAACTCACGACTGGAGACAAAGTATATTGCCCAGAGATGATATTTCCAATTGAACTTTCAATACTATTTGAATCTAAAAATTGCCACTCTACATGATCGTATTCTGTAAAGCTTACATTTGCAATAAATTGCGTGATAGATGACGCACAGAATTGGTTTAATCCTTGAACGTTAGCTATTGTAGCATCTAAAGTTTTAACTTGTACTTGTAAAGAAATTTCGTCAGATTTGCAGAAAGGCGCATTTTTTAAACGTTTTATCACCGAAATGGTTTGCGTACCCAGGGTGTTAAATTGTACAGAAACCGAATCTCCAATGTTAGAGCCATCAAAAATTCCGCCTGTTATATTCCATTCCAAGATATATTTCGCAGGGTCATCATTTACTGCAGAGAAAACAAATGAAGTTTTTAGACAAGCTTCTGTAGGGCCTTCAATTGGTTCTTGAACAGGAGTAGGTGTTTCAGCTACAGTAATAAAAATAGGTTCGCTTTCGCAATAATTTGGTGCTATTGCCGTAAGTACATAAGCCCCAGGAACATCAAAGATATGATCGAAGTTTTGTCCATTAAAAGTAGTAACTACATTAGTCCCTTTTTTAAGTGTCCAAACTGCATTTGAATTATCAGAATTAAAATGACCTTCAATTCCTTGACAAATTAAATTATCTGTTTTTGTCCAAGTTATAACCGGATCGGTTACTTCAATTTCAAATTCGGCAACGCCACCGCAACCTAATAGGGTGTTTTTATATACACAACGCAATAAATAAGTCCCTGCTTCTAAAGCATTTACAACAACCTCATTTCTTTGATCGGTGTTGATGATCGTTGTACCATATCCACCAGAAATCGGTACAATTTCCCATTGAAAATCAGTTGTTGGCCATTGAGGTAAGGTGTATCGTGCTTGTGCATTGTTACAAATGGTTGGTAAACCTTTAATTGTACCAACGCTTTGTATAACTGGTACTTTTACCGTTGTCCAAACCGGGCACGTACAATCAGATAAGTAACTAACATATCCAAAACCACTTTCGTTTACTTGATCCCATAAAACTTCGATGGCATGTCCATTATCGTTTACAATTGTACCTCCATCAACTTTCCATTTACCTCCACACTCGTCTCTTACAGAATAAGTTGCAGAGAAGCCGTCGCAAACAACCGTAGGACATTCGATAGTCACATTCGGACGATCAATAACTTCAATTTCTATTGCGTACGTGTCGGTACAATTACATTCATTAGTTACACTTAGAATTACTTTATAATTTCCAGGTGAAGTATATGTATGTGTTGGCTGAAACTCGTTTGAATAGGTATTGTCACCGAAATCCCATTGGTAAGAAACCAATGCAGTTCCACCATTAGTTGTTGAAAGATTGATAAAGTTTAATTCTGTGTTTAAACAGCTAACTGGCTCTTTGGAATTACTTATTTGAAATTCTGCAATCGGTGAAGCAATGATTTCAACACAATTTTGAATGACTTGTGTAGAGTTATCTTGCTTAACTACAGTAACTTCAATAGAACCTCCACCCATGGAAGACCATTCTACATTAGCTGATAAGCCGTTTCCGTTCGGAGTAACGATACCACCTGTTACACTCCAAGTGGCAGTTACTAAATTAGTACCACTCACCGTATAGGTGACGCGACTTCGCTCACAAACTCTGATACATTCATCGGAATCGATGTCTTCTGAGAGTCCGCGCTCTTTGTCTTCTTCATAAATCCGACAGCCTACTTCGCCATCCCACGTAAGTTTTGTGGGTTGCACTTGGGCGTACGTCTGAAAATGAAACAGCAGTGCTCCAAATAGAAGCAAAATCATCTTAATAAAAGATGTTTGGGTAATTGCTTTTTTCATAATAAAAAAATTAAATGGATAATTAATGAGAGCTACTACTCTTGGTTAATAGTTTTGTAGTAGTTTTTGGTAATTGTTATTAAAATTTTCAATTGATTATTTCAAAAAGACAAGCGTTAAATACCGCAGATGCAGGTTGGTCTAAATAACCTTTTACAATGAATATTGTTTTACCTTTTTTCCATTCTGGATCATTGTAATCTTTTAAATTCAATGTAACATATTGTAATAATTCTGTTTCAAATGAATTGATGTTATTTGTAATAATTGAATTATTTAATTCATCAATATTGATCTCAGAATTGATTATTAAATCTAAAATTTCTTTACATTTCAGTGAAACATTTAAATTATCATAGATATAATTTTTATTGTTAATAAGAGTTTCTATTTCTATTGTGGTTGGTATAGAATAATTATTTATTTTTAAATTTTGAAATTCAGAATTTGTTAGTGTAATTGAATCTAAACGAATGATGACTTCATTAAAGTTCTGGTTATTATGTATAGAATTTTGTGAGTAAACTTTTAAAAGACTATCTTGAATCATTAATAACTTGTTTGTCGTTGTTTTAGAATTAAATTCTTTTGCGGCATTTTTAAATTCAGGATTTTCATCAATAAGTTGAGATGTTGTACAACCAATAAGAATAAAAATTAAGAATAGAGAGTAAATTTTTTTCATAATTAAGAGAATATTGTTTTCTCAAATCTATCTTATTGTTAATTAAAACACAAAAAGTTGTTGGTCGAATTGATCAATTTTCCGTGTTTTCTAATTTGTAAAATGTTTATTTTTAGTTATTTATATTTTTTTTATGAAGTGTGGTAAATATAGTTTTGTTATTAATAAATGGATGTTTTTTATTGTTTTTAATCTAATTTTTTTGCCGATTTCAGCTCAAGATTTAAATATATTGAAAGCTAAAATGGATACAATTTCTAATGATGATTTGAATTATGAAAAAACCTTACAAGAATTTATTGTATTAAGTAGAAAAGAAAAAAATAATAATTTCCTATTTGAGGGTTATTTACATGCCATACGATGGTATAATGATACATTGATCAGAAAAACGTATTGTGATAGTGCAACTCTTTTAATTCAAAATCAACAAGATGTTAAACTTAAAGTTCGATTTTATCAAACATTAAGTTATGTTTATTTAGTTGAAAGAAATTACTCAAAAACTTTACAACATCAATTTAAAGCACTGGAATTAATCGATAAACATAACGAACCCTATCTATATAATAAATCTTTATATTCAATTGGTGCGACTAAATTGTTTATGGCTAATTATAGAGAAGCGTTAACTTATTTTCAAGAGGCTAGTTCTTATTTTGTTACAAAAACTGATTTATCTCATATTAACGGCTTTATTAATTGTGTTCGCTCTCAAGCTATTTGTAATTATTATTTGAATAACTTAACAGAAGCTAACGATTTATTACTTCATGGGAAAAATAAGTTTCATTATTTAGATAGTAAAGATCGTATTTTAGAGAATGCGTACTTTAATCTGACCCAATCCATGATTGATTTCAAGCAAAAAAAGTATACAGAAAGTGTTAAATTACTCTTAACATCTTTGCCGATAATTATTAAAAATGATGATTTTGCCAACGAAAATTTAATTTATTTTTATCTAGGTAAAAATTATTGGGAATTAAATAACAAAGATTTAGCGATAACGTATTTTAAAAAAATAGATATTCTATTTGGTAGTAAACAATATATAAATGCTCATTTATTAAAAGCATACACTTATTTAATTGAATTTTATAAGCAAGAAAACAATCTAGAAAAGCAGTTATATTACACTAACCAATTGTTAATTGCTACTCAAAACTTTCAAGCTACTCAAGCTTATTTAAGCCATTTTTTTCATTCAGAATTCGATATCAAAAAAATGGAGGCAGAAAAACAACGTCTAGAAAATCAAATTGGTAAAAAACAATTAATTTTAGTTGTTGTTTCTGTAACGGGGATTTTAATTCTAGTTGCTTTTATAATTTTTTATATACGAAGTTTGAGCTTAAAACGATCATATAAGAAAAGATACAAAGAAGTTTTAAGACAAATTGAAGTACGTCGTTCAGAGCGTGTTTTAAAAAATGAGTTCGAAGCTACCCAATGGAAATTTGAAAGTAATAGAGAGTTTTGGCATACATTTGCCATAGATAATTTAGATAAGGGAGTAATAAATGATTCAAAAGAGTTTTTATCAACTCAGCTTATAAAAGACCTTTTTATTAAGCTAGAAAGATTTGAAGAAAATAAATTGTTCACGAAACCCGATTTAACTTTAAATGATTTAGCAGAATATTGTAAGACCAATCGTAGTTATTTATCTCAATATATCAATCAAGTAAAAGAAAAGAGCTTTCCTGATTATATAAATTCACTTCGCATAAATTTATTATTAGATAATTTACAAACAGATTTACAGTTGAAACATTTAAAAACTGAAGTAATTGCCGTAAAATACGGATACGGTAATCGAAAAAGTTTTTCAAATGCCTTTTTGAAAATTACTGGAATTAGTTATTCTTATTTCATACAAGAGTTAAAAACTAAAAATGAGAATTATTATGTTTAATTTTAAATACTTTTTCTTCTTTTCTTTATTCGATAAGCAAAATCATTTTACCTTGAGAATCGGGTAGAAGACGTACGGCAAACATCGTTTTTCGAACAGATTGTAGTATGTAAAAAAGGATAGCGATAGATTTATAATTGTTTTCAAATATTAAATATAAAAAAAACCTGAAATCAATTTGATATCAGGTTTTTAATTTTAGTAATTTATTTGAATAAATGTACTTGAGTCTGCGGAGAAAGAGGGATTCGAACCCCCGGACCTGTTACAGTCAACAGTTTTCAAGACTGCCGCATTCGACCACTCTGCCATTTCTCCTTTGGTCTGTTCTAATGATGTTTGTTTCATTATTACGAGTGCAAATATACTAGCTTTTTCTATATCTGCAAGACTTTTTGATAAAAAAAACTTAGCTGTTTTTTAATTATTAGCTAAGTTTCTAATCCGTAATATTTTATGAAATAAAAAAATTAAAATTTATTTTCAACTTCTGCAGCTGCAAGCATGAAATAATGTAAATCGGTATTTCTCATAAAAGGTTTTTGATTTTGTTGACCTGGTCCAAACATCGCTATTTCTACATAATCTGCCGAGTGATCCATTGAAATCCATCCAACCGAATTGTATTCTTTTTGTATTTCTGCAAATGATTTAAAAGGCAACTTTTTGTAATTATACAAGCCGTCGTCATCCTTATATAAACCTTTATAATAATCAAGTAAATGATCAGCTTGGTCTTTAGTAATCGTGAAACCTAAATTAGCATGTATAAAATCTATTAAATCTTTTTCAGAGGTATCTGATTTTATTTTATTTAATAACGATTCATTGGTTTGGTTGTAATATTGAATCGAATCTAAATGCGCGTCAACATTTTTACCATAAATTAAACCAGGATTCGCATTTCCGTGATCTGTTGTGATGATAACTAAAGTGTTTCCGTCTGCTTTTGCAAAATCCAAAGCTACTTTAACAGCATCATCAAATTGTAATTGGTCGTGAATTAAACCAGCAACATCATTAGCATGAGCTGCCCAATCTACTTTTCCGGATTCGACCTGAAGAACAAAACCTTTTTTGTGAGATTTCATCGCCTCAATAGCCACTTGCGTCATTTCTGCTAAAGTTGGAATTTTAGCTTCTAATTCAGGATTATTTTTTCTATCGATAGCATAGGGTAGTGCATCTTCATCAAAAACACCTAAAACCGGTTTTGAATAATCAATGTTTTTTAAATCAGCTTTTGATTTTGCCACATTATATCCTTCGGCAGAAAAAGCGGCATACATGTCTTTTTTGTCTTTACGAAAATTAGCATCAAAATATTTATTTCCGCCTCCCATTAAAACATCATAACCAATTTTTAAATATTCTTCTGCAATTGCAGATTGGTCGTTTCTACTTTTCATACTAACAGTAAAACCCGCTGGAGTTGCGTGAGTAATGGGGACTGTAGTTACACAACCTGCTTTTTTACCTGCTTTTTTGAACTTCAACCAAATCGGAATCAACTGGTCACCATTGACACTGATATTAATTACTCCGTTTTTAACACGTTCTCCTGAACCCCAAGATGAACTTGCTGCAGCAGAATCTGTAACTATAGATGATGCCGAAGCCATATCCATAATTCCTCTTGAAACGATATTATCTTTATAAGCTTGAATCCAATTTGTAGTTTTTCCTAAAATACGTTCTGAATAAATATTGGCCATATTTAAGGTCCCGGAACTCATTCCGTCACTTACTAAAATGATGATGTTCTTTGCTTTTTTATTTTTATAATTGATTTCATTTTCAATCGGGTGAGCAAATCCTTGTAACGGATTTAATAATGCTGCACCAACACCAGCAATTGAACCAGCTTTGAAAAATTTTCTTCTATCCATTTTGAATTATTTATGCTGCAAATTTATTTTGAATAAAGATATACCAATTAAAATTTACATTAAGTATCTGTTAAAAAAAAGTGGAACTAAAGTTCCACTATGATTTGATTATTTAGTAAATCTTTGAAAGTTTCAGCTTTACGTATTAAATAAGATTCGTCATTATAATATAAAACTTCTGCCGGTCTGTATCTCGAATTGTAATTCGAAGCCATTGAAAAACAATAAGCACCCGCATTTCTAAAACATAAAATATCACCTTCAGAAATTTCTTTGATTCTACGATTATTTGCAAATGTATCTGTTTCGCAAATATAACCAACTACCGAATAGAAACGTTCTTTTCCTTCTGTGTTAGAAATGTTTTCAATGTGATGGTACGAATTGTAAAACATCGGACGAATTAAATGATTAAATCCTGAATCGATTTGTGCAAAAACCGTTGAAGTCGTTTGCTTAACTACGTTTACTTTAGCTAAGAAATAACCCGATTCGCTAACCAAGAATTTTCCAGGTTCAAATACTAAAGTTAATTCTTTTCCGTAATCTTTACAAAAAGCATTAAATTTTGTCGTTAATTTTTCACCTAATTCTTCAATATCAGTTTCTAAATCTCCTACTTTGTACGGAACTTTAAATCCACTTCCGAAATCGATAAATTCTAAATCTTTAAATTGTTTCGCAGTTTCGAATAATATTTCAGAAGCATATAAGAATACTTCGATATCTAAAATATCCGACCCCGTATGCATGTGAATTCCGTTTACCGTCATTTTTGTATTTTCGATAATACGTAAAATGTGTGGTGTTTGATGAATCGAAATTCCAAATTTACTATCGATGTGTCCAACAGAAATATTACTATTTCCACCAGCCATTACATGCGGATTGATTCGAATACAAACCGGAGTTTTTGGATGTTTATGTCCAAATTGCTCTAAAACCGAAAGGTTGTCAATATTAATGTGTACACCAAGTTTGGCAACTTCTTCGATTTCTTCCATCGAAACACCATTTGGAGTAAACATGATTCTTTCAGGTTCAAAACCAGCCTCTAATCCAAGTAAAACTTCTTGGATGGAAACAGTATCTAATCCACTTCCTGCCTTCTTCAATAACTTTAATATAGAAATGTTAGATAAAGCCTTAACCGCATAGTTAATTCTTAAATGTTTAACACCTGCAAATGCATTTGAAAGTCTTGCAAATTGCGATTCAATCTTGTTTCCGTCATAAACATACAACGGACAACCATATTGATTAGATAGTTCTAATAAAATGTTAGAATCCATAAGTTATTGAAATTAAATTTATAAGAACAAAAATATAAAAAAAAATCAGGCTGTAATTTGAGGTTTTGATTTTTGTAAACTAGTCAAAATTTTATTTTTAAAATTATCGATTTGCAAAATATTTAGGGTTAAAAAAAGAATATGAAAGAATTACCATAATAAAATTTGTAAGTGAGTACATAATTCTCATTTTTTCTTAGGTCAATTAGTTCAAGTTTGCTATTTTTGTTTTACTATTAAAAAAGCAAAACATATAAATCATGAATTTACACGAATTTCAAGGTAAACAAATATTATCTAGCTACGGTGTACGTGTACAACGCGGTCACGTTGCAAATACAGCAGAAGAGGCTGTTGAAGCTGCTAAGAAATTAACAGAAGAAACAGGAACAGGATGGCACGTGATTAAAGCTCAAATCCATGCAGGAGGAAGAGGAAAAGGAGGAGGAGTTAAATTGGCTAAAAATTTAGATCAAGTTAAAGAAATTGCTGGTCAAATTATTGGTATGGATTTAATTACACCACAAACTCCACCACAAGGAAAAAGAGTACATAAAGTTTTAGTTGCTGAAGATGTTTACTATCCAGGTGAAAGTGAAACTTCAGAATTCTATATGTCAGTTTTATTAAATAGAGGTAAAGGTCGTAACATGATTATGTATTCTACAGAAGGTGGAATGGATATCGAAGAAGTTGCTGAACATACGCCACATTTAATTTTTACTGAAGAAGTTGATCCAGCTGTTGGATTACAAGGTTTTCAAGCGCGTAAAATTGCTTTTAACTTAGGATTATCTGGTGATGCATTCAAAGAAATGGTTAAGTTTGTTGACTGTTTATACAAAGCTTATGTAGGTTCAGACGCTTCGATGTTTGAAATTAACCCAGTTTTAAAAACTTCTGATAACAAAATTATCGCTGTAGATGCTAAAGTTGACTTAGATGAAAATTCATTATTCCGTCATAAAGATTTAGCTGAAATGCGTGATGTTTCTGAAGAAAATCCAATCGAAGTAGAAGCTAAAGCTGTAGGATTAAACTACGTAGATTTAGACGGAACTGTTGGTTGTATGGTTAACGGAGCTGGATTAGCAATGGCAACTATGGATTTAATTAAGTATGCAGGTTTTGAGCCAGCTAACTTCTTAGACGTAGGTGGAACGGCAGATGCTAAACGTGTAGAAACGGCTTTCCGTATTATCTTAAAAGATCCAAACGTAAAAGCAATCTTAATTAACATTTTTGGAGGAATCGTTCGTTGCGACCGTGTTGCTCAAGGTGTTGTAGATGCTTACAAAAACATGGGTGACGATATTAAAGTGCCAATTATTTTACGTTTACAAGGTACAAATGCTGAATTAGCAAAACAAATTATTGATGAGTCTGGTATGCCAATCTTATCAGCAGTTCAATTCCAAGAGGCTGCAGATCAAGTAAAAGCTGCTTTATCTTAATAATTTAATATAAATTTTAAAGCCCAAATTTAAATTTGGGCTTTTTTTATATCTTTTTTGAAATGAAAAAAATAATAATATTATTTACTTCACTTTTGTTGCTTTCTTGCTCAAATGATGATAATTCAAGTTCAAATCAAATTCCAACGGGTAGTGATTCTGTCAGTTTGATATTTGATAACCAAGAATTTTCAACAACAAATAAAAATACTTCTTTCGAGAAAATACACGTCTATGTTTCGCCGTTTGATTCATTTATCGTATTTATGCTTTCAAATAATGAAAAAGCAGTCGAGGTATCTATCAGTTCACAAGTTGGTTTTGAAGAAGGAAAAACTTATGCAATAAACGGTCGACAAACTTCTAATGTATCAGGTCGATTAACTTATTACTCTACTAATTCAGCTACTAAATGGGCTTCTACAAATAATGAAATCGGAGGTGCTATCACTATTGAAAAATTAGATTATGAAAAAAGAATAATCGCAGCGACTTTTGAATTCGATGCAGCCGAAGAAAATGGAACCATGCATACGATTAGAAACGGTTGGTTTGATTTAAAATTTTAATGTATGAAAAAGTTTATTTTATTTTTAGTTTCGATATTGTTTTTTTCTTGTACTTCAGATAATGAGGTAGAAGCTGTTACCGATTATTGTAACGAACAAGTGGTTGATTTTTATTCGAATGATGTTCTAAATTATAGAAATATAAAAAATAACGCAATTGTAGTTGAGTTTGATTTCAATGTAACAGATAAAAAAATTACTGAAACACTTACAGATTTAAATTTATTTAAATTGCCGTTAAACAATGAAGGTGTACTTTCAAGTATTTATATAAATGTTTTTTCGACTAAAAATACCAAAATGGTTTTGTGTTATTTTAAAGAGGGAAGTTTGTCTTGTGAAAAATTGAATAACTACATAAATCAAATTCAAAGTATAGATGATGTTTCTAGGGTTCAAAAATTATATCAAGGAAATTCGGTATATTCAGTTGTTAAAGAAGGAAATTATATTGAAGTTAAATTAAATACCGAAAGCGATTTAATTAATCTTGAAAATATTGCCAGTCAACATGGATTTGTTGTTACGGAATATAAACCTTTTTCTAGCGAAACAGAAGGGTTGATTTATTATTTAATGGATGAATCCGATGAAAAATCAGTTATAGAAATGTCTCAAATTCTTTCAGAATCCATTTCATATCAATATATAAAACCGTTTATTATTTCTTTTCAACAATAATAAAAATCCTCAAAAAGTACATTACGATTTGAGGATTTTTGCTTTATTTAATTATCGTTTTTCTTTGTTCCCTTACCAGAATTGAATTTAAAAAACTCAACCGGATTTTGTTTTGGTTCAGCTTTTTTGAAATTCTTTTTAAAAGGTTTATCAGACTTACTTACAGGTTTTTTATCATCCTTTTTAAAAGGTTTTGAAAATTTCTTTTCTGTAGATTCTGATTTTTTTTCAGGTGTATTTTTGTGTGATTTGATTACATCCATCGGATTCTTTGGATTTTCTTTTGTTCCTCTTAAATGAATTACCAATCCGTTTAAGAAGTTTCTTAACAACTGATCTCCACATTCCATGTATTTTTCGTGATCTTCGGTTCTGAAAATATTTCCTAATTCACCTTTTGAAATTCTAAAATCAACCAATTCTAAAATCTCAACAATTTGGTCGTCTCTTAATTGTAGAGCAACTCGTAATTTTTTAAATATATCGTTATTTGTCATAAATCTAATTTATTGTGCAAAGATATTGAATATATTATGATTTACGATTATAAAAATAGATTTGGATTTTTTTGTTTTTAATTGGCAAGAAAAAATGAAATTCAATTCAAATAAGAATTCGTATTTTATTAGTACCTTTAGATAAAACAAAAGATTATGAGCAAAAAAACTTTAGTTATCGGGGCAAGCGAAAACGTGCAACGATATTCAAATATGGCCATTCGTAAATTAAAACAATTTGAACACGAAGTCAAAGCTTTTGGTTTGCGTAAAGGCGAAGTGGACGGGGTTGTTATTGATACCGATTTACTTTCGTACGAAAATATAGATATGGTAACTTTGTATCTGAGTCCGAAAAATCAAGAAGCGTATTACGATTATATTTTGGGTTTAAAACCCAAACGTGTGATTTTTAATCCAGGAACAGAAAATCCGGAATTTTATGAAACACTTAAAAATAATGGAATTGATTTTGAAGAAGCTTGTACTTTAGTTCTTCTAAATACGAAACAATATTAAAACAAACGAGCGAGATTAAATCTCGCTCGTTTGTTTTTTTTCTTTAAAACTTATTGCAAATAAAAGCAAGAAAGTTATTAATCCGTTGACGATGATTAATTCGTTATCGAAAACGTAATTCCCAAAAAATAGATTTGAATTCAGACTGATAAATAAGGTAATAAATGGCGAAGCAATACAAATTAATGGAACAAATTTATCATGTACTTTTCTCGATTTCATAAACATACCAAAAGAAAATAATCCTAAAAGAGGTCCGTAAGTGTACGATGCAATTTTGAAAATCATACTTACAACCGATGAATCGTTGATGATGTTGAAAATTATAATGACTACAAACATCAAAAAGCAAAATCCTAAATGAATTAATTTTCGGTTTCTCACAT
The DNA here is from genome assembly GCF_013389595.1 of Flavobacterium sp. I3-2. NCBI lineage: Bacteria > Pseudomonadati > Bacteroidota > Flavobacteriia > Flavobacteriales > Flavobacteriaceae > Flavobacterium > Flavobacterium sp. I3-2. Next base: position 3,335,173 of record NZ_CP058306.1, on the reverse strand, counting down.
TATTTGGTTTGTTCGCATTTTCGGGTTTGTCCATGCCTAAAAAATCAATACAAAACGAAGTTGTCAAAGCTGTTAAAGCAGAATCGGTTGTGGCAAATGTCGCTGCAATTAAACCTAACAAAAATACGATTGCCGGAATCACCGTTAAATGATTAAATGCAATTTCTGGAAATAATAAATCGGTTCGTGGTTTTCCGGTTATTGCATCAACCGGAACCGAAATTCCTTTAGATTCGGCATAAATATAAAGTAATGCTCCAACGCCTAAGAAGAAAATATTTATGATTACAAAAATTCCTGTAAACGTAAACATGTTTTTTTGAGCTTCTTTGATGTTTTTACAACTCAAATTTTTCTGCATTAAATCTTGGTCTAAACCTGTCATGGCAATGGTTACAAACATTCCACCAAGTATTTGTTTCACAAAATGATATTTGCTTGTAACAAAATCATCCCAAAAGAAAATTTTAGAATAGTTACTTTCTTTAATCGTTTCAAAAGCTTCAATTGCTGAGTAATCCATCGCCATACAAATAAAAATAATGGTTAAGATTACCGATGAAATCAAAAAGAAAGTTTGTAATGTATCGGTTATGATAATGGTTTTTAAACCAGATTTGTAGGTGTAAGCAAAGATTAATCCGAGTGAAATTAAAACAGTTGCTGCAAACGGAATGTTGTAATGGTCAAAAACAAAATACTGAAATACAATTACTACCAAATACAATCTGAATGCAGAGCCAATAGTTCGACTAATTAAGAAAATGGATGCTGCCGATTTGTAACTATAAAATCCCAAACGTTTTTCGAAATATTCATAAATCGAAACTAAATTTAATCGGTAATATAACGGCAAAAGCACGGTTGCGGTTACGATAAAACCTAAAGCATTTCCGAGAACAAACTGAAAATATTTAAATTGCTCTCCGTTTGGTGAACCAACTTCGCCCGGAACTGATATAAAAGTAACCCCAGAAAGTGCCGTTCCAATCATTCCGAAAGCTACTAAATACCATTTTGAATTTTTATTAGCTTGAAAAAAAGCATCGTTACTACTGTCTTTTTTCCCGATGACATTTGAAATTAGAATCAATGTTCCAAAGTAAATAACAATGATTGTTAGAATTATAGTTGGCGTCATGTTTTAAAAATTATTTGTTCAAAAATAAGTATTTTGAGTTGTATATCTACAAAAACTATATTTTTTAAATGGCGTATTTTATATCTTTGCCAAATGAATTTTCCATCAAAACTTTTAGAGAACGCGGTTAACGAAGTTTCGCAATTACCCGGAATTGGTAAACGCACGGCTTTGCGTTTGGTTTTACATTTATTGCGTCAACCTGCAGACCAAACAGCCGGGTTGACTACTGCACTTTTGGGTTTACGAAACGACATTAAATATTGTAAAAATTGCCACACCATTTCTGACCACGATTTATGTGAGATTTGCGAAAATCCGTCGCGTGATGGTTCGATAATTTGTGTGGTTGAAGATATAAGAGATGTAATGGCTTTAGAAAACACTCAACTTTTCAAAGGACATTATCATGTTTTGGGCGGAAAAATTTCTCCGATTGATGGAGTTGCACCAAGTCAACTTAATATTGTTACGTTGATTAATAAAGTTAAAGAAGGGAAAGTTAAAGAAATTATTTTTGCTTTAAGTTCCACCATGGAAGGTGATACCACCAATTTTTATATCTACAAACAAATTAAAGATTTTGATGTAATTACGTCAACTATTGCACGCGGAATTGCCATTGGCGATGAATTGGAATATGCAGATGAAATTACTTTAGGGCGTAGTTTAATTCATCGAGTTCCTTTCGAAAATAGTTTGAAAATGTTATAATTTTCTAGAATTATATTCATTTAAAATTTCAAAAATTTCGGTTTGAGGAATTTCAGTTTGATTCATTTTTGCAGCTAAATCAGGTTCGTCACTTATCAGATTTTTAATTTTTTCAAACAACGACCTGTCAATCCATTTTTTGTGTTTTATCCATTTACCATCTTTTTCGATGTAAGCACATCCATGACTTGCTGCTACAATATTTCTATCGGAATAGGCAATATAATAATTTATTTTTCCTTGGCTTTTAACCGCTACAATATTATTGTTGTTGATTTTTGGTATTGATGTAAAAATATTTTTTTTGTTATTCTCGTCAACAAATTCTAAATACTGAATTTTATCTAGCTTGTAACTTAGTTTCTTTTTGTTTGAAATTAAATGTACTTTTTCATCAACAAACGTATCGATATATACAATATTACATGGATTGTTTACATCGTATTGTAAAATAATAGTTGAAGTTATGGTATCGTTCACATTTTCTTTTAAAACGATTTTTACAGGATTTTCTTTCAAAATTGTAGGTGTTAAAAGTATGATTTTGCTTTTTTGAGTATTACCAATTATTGAAAAAAGAAATGTAATTATTGTTAATGTATAATATTTTGACATGTTTTTTTATTTTAATGTGGTAAATTTTATAAATTTATTAAATTAATGTTTAAATCAAAAAAAATGAAACAGATTCTTTTACTTTTATTGATGGTAGGTTCAAATGTATTTATAGTAAATGCAAGGACAAATTCACATGTTAAAGAAACGCAATCATTAACTCGTTTTATCGACGATAAGATTGTTCTTTATTACAAAGATTTTGATGTTTATATGGATTCGTTTGAATTCAATAATGTAACTTTTAATTATGTTGTTGACGGAGATAGAAATGTTTTGTTTTATGATGATGATGATGATGGTAAACAAACGGTATTGGATTTACAGAATTTTGTTTTAAAAAATTATAAAGAAAAATATTCAAGTTCTGGTATAAAATCGTCATCTCAAGCATTGGTTTACTCCAAAGTTTTAGATGCAGAAAAGTATGATGTTTTACCCGAACCTTTGTTATTTGATAAAAACGAATTTTTTTCAAAAGTAACTTCTACTTTAAATAATAATTCTGATTCTAGTTCATTACCTGAAAATACTAGAGGAGTTACCAAATTTCAATTTGATATTGATGAAAAAGGTATGATTGTAAACGCAAAATATACTTCAGAAGTTGAGGTTGATGGACTTGATTATGTAATTAAATTTTTATACGGTTTAGATAAATGGAAGCCAGCTCAAATAGATGGGAAACCCGTTAAAAGTACCTATGAAATAAAATTGTTTTCAAGTTACAATGCCGATATTCTTCACGCAGATGAACAAAGTAAAATAATTAAAAGTTTGCAATAAAAGTTTGCAATAAAAGTTTAAGTTCCTTTTTAAAGGAACTTTTTTTATGGGATTTTGATTAAAAATCAAACCAATTTATTTAGTATATTCGTTAAAAATCCAACTTATGAAACGAATTGTATATGTACTTAGTTTTGCTTTTGTTTTTATCTCTTGCAAAAAATCTCCATCAAACGAGGTAGATTACGCAACAGATAAAGTTGTTGCTGAAGAAGAAGCAATGTATTCAAACGATGCATTACAAGCACCACAAGCAGCTCCTGAGGCTGCGCCAACAGAATCATCAAATGCTTCAACGGCAATTCCAATTGACCAGAAAATAATTAAAAACGGAAATTTACGTTTTGAAACGGCGGACATGAACAAAACTGCAGCTAAAATTTATGCAGCTTTAAAAACAGTAAACGGTTATGTTCAGTTAGATAGCGAAACAAAAGGTTATAATGAAATTACAAGAAATATTGTAATCCGAGTTCCAAATCAAAACTTTGAAAAATTAGTTAACAATGTAACTCAAGGCATTTCTTATTTTGATGAAAAGCAAATTACCTCTGAAGATGTTACAGAACAATACATTGATTTAGAAGCCCGTTTAAAATCTAAAAAAGAATTAGAAGCTCGTTATATCGATTTATTAAGAAAAGCAAGTAAAGTTTCTGATATCATTGAAATAGAGCAACAAATTAATGTAATTCGAGAAGAAATTGAATCAAAACAAGGTCAGTTGAATTACATGAAAAGTCGTGTTTCGATGAGTACTTTAAATATCACTTTTTACAAACCAACAGCCGATTCAGGGATTACGGTTTCGTACGGAGATAAAATTGTAAATGCATTGAAAGGAAGTGTAAGTTGGATTCCTGGATTCTTCATTGGATTAATTTACATTTGGCCTTTATTTTTAATCGTAGGTTTGGCTTGGTATTTTATCCGTAAAAAATTAAATAAGTCTAAAAAATAAATTGGAATTACAAAACATAAAAACGCTAACTAATTAGGTAGCGTTTTTATGTTTTTTAAAATATGTTTAATAATCCATAAGCCATATGTATTAGAAATTTTTTCTATAAATCTTTTAAAATCAATAGTTGCTGTTTCGTTCGCATTATCAGAAATGGTTCGGATAACTGTAAACGGAATTTGATATTCATAACAAACTTGTGCTACAGCTGCACCTTCCATTTCGGCACATAAAGTTTCAGGAAAATCGTTTAAGATTTTAGAAACTTGTTCTTTCTGATATATAAATTGGTCACCACTAACAATCAAACCCTGATGTAAATTTGGAATTTGGATTTTGAACTCATTCAAATCGTTTTCAGAAATATAATTATGAATATTTTTAGCTTCTAAAAAACTAGAAATTTCATTGGTAGCCGTTTGATTTAATTCAGTATCAGTAGTAAAATACTTTTTGTTTATTAATGGAATTTCATTTTTTGGATACAAAGGAAAAACATCAAAATCGTGTTGTGCTAAATGCGTAGCCAAAACAACATCGCCAACTTTAATATCTTTACGAATTCCGCCAGCAACACCAGTAAAAATCAATTTAGAAATTTTAAATTCTTGAATTAACGTTGTGGTAGTAATAGCGGCAGCAACTTTTCCAATTCTTGAAAATACAAGAACACAGGCTACGTTTTCTAGATGACCAATATAATATTTTCTGTCACCGATTATTCGTGTTTCAGAAATTTGCATTTCTGCAATAATCGCATTTACTTCTTCTGGAATAGCTCCAATAATTCCAATCATAATATTAAATGAATTTAAAAAAAGCTGCCTAAAAAGACAGCTTTGATTTTATAATGAAAATAAAGATTTAATTTCTTGAATTTTATCTAATTTTTCCCACGTGAATAGTTCTACTTCCATTACTTTTTCTTCTCCGTTTGGAGTTGTGAATGTTTTAGAAACTATTTCGTTTTTACGTCCCATGTGTCCGTAAGCAGCAGTTTCGCTATAAATAGGTTGACGTAATTTTAAAGATTGCTCAATAAAATAAGGTCTTAAATCAAATAATTCTTGAATTTTAACTGCAATTTCTGCATCAGAAATAGCAACTTTAGAAGTTCCGTATGTATTTACAAAAACTCCCATCGGTTCAGCAATTCCAATTGCGTAAGAAACTTGTACTAAAATTTCATCAGCAACTCCAGCAGCAACTAAGTTTTTAGCAATGTAACGCGCAGCATAAGCTGCAGAACGGTCAACTTTACTTGGGTCTTTTCCTGAAAAAGCACCTCCACCATGAGCACCTTTTCCTCCGTAAGTATCAACGATAATTTTACGTCCTGTTAATCCAGTGTCACCGTGTGGTCCACCAATAATAAAAACACCAGTTGGGTTTATATGGTAAGTAATTTCATTGTTGAAATACGCTTCGTACTGTGGGTATTTTTTTAATAAGCGTGGAATTAAAATCGAAACAATATCAGATTTTATTTTGTCTTGCATTTCTTTTTCAGCTTTAACTTTTGCTTCTAAAGTTGCATTTTCAGGTTTAATAAAATCGTCATGTTGCGTTGATAAAACAATGGTAACTACCTTTTTAGGTTTGTTGTCATCTCCATATTCTAAAGTTACCTGAGATTTTGCATCAGGTCTTAAATAGGTGATTTCGTTGTTTTCTCTTCTTAACTCAGCTAATTCTTGTAATAATTTATGAGATAAATCTAACGCTAAAGGCATGAAATCCTCTGTTTCATTAGTTGCATAACCAAACATAATTCCTTGGTCACCAGCACCTTGTTCTTCTTTGTTTGATTTATCTACACCTTGGTTAATATCAGCAGATTGCTCATGAATAGCTGATAATATTCCACAAGAATTTGCATCAAACATATATTCGCTTTTTGTATATCCGATTTTTTTAATCGTATCACGAGCAATTTTTTGAACGTCTAAATACGTGTTTGATTTTACTTCTCCGGCTAAGATAACTTGTCCTGTAGTAACTAAGGTTTCGCAAGCTACTTTTGATTCAGGATCAAAGGCTAAAAAATTATCAATTAATGCGTCTGAAATTTGATCCGCAATTTTGTCTGGATGTCCCTCACTAACAGATTCTGAGGTAAAAAAATAAGCCATATATTTTGTTTTATTTTTATTGATTTTACGAGGTAAACTTCAAGGCAACGTAAAAATATGACTAAAGGAATGGATCTGCTTTAGCATTTTTTTTACGAGGTTGCAATCAGTCAAATTTTTCCTCTCAAAGATTAATACCACAAAATTAAGGCTTTATATTCATAAAATAAAGTTAATTGTTTAATTAATTTTCAATTTTAAAAAACATACATTTTTAACAACACGAAAAAAAAATATGTTTTAACTTTGATTAACTTTAAATATAAAAAGATGAAATTTCATACAGCAGAAGATCAATCTACCGTAACTCCTAAAAAAGCATTGGAGTTTTTAAAAGAAGGAAATCAACGATTTGTAGAAAATTTAAAAATGAATCACGATTTATTAGAACAAGTTAATAAATCTCGTGAAAGTCAATTTCCATTTGCTATTATTCTAAGCTGTATTGATAGTAGGACATCTGCAGAATTGATATTTGACCAAGGTTTAGGTGATATTTTTAGTACACGTGTTGCTGGAAATATTATTAACGATGATGTTATTGGTTCGATGGAATTTGCATGTAAAATGGCAGGGTCGAAGTTAATAGTAGTATTAGGACACTCAAATTGTGGTGCCATAAAAGGCGCTTGTCATGATGTAAAATTAGGACATCTAACTAGTTTATTAAATAAAGTTCAGCCTTCAATTCGCGAAATAAAAGAACAATTTCCAACTTTAGATATCAAATCACAAGAAGGAATTGATAAAGTAGCTTTTAACAATGTTCATATCATGAAACAAGAAATTATGAATAGAAGTGTTGTTTTAAACGAAATGTTGAAAAACCAAGAAATCGGTTTGGTTGGTGCGTATTATAAAGTTGAAACGGGCGAAGTAATTTTTATTGATCAAGAAGTTTAAGATGAAAACACCGTTTTATCAACAATTATTGGTAAATAATCATCAATGGGTCGAAAATCAATTGAAATTAGATCCAGATTATTTCAAACATTTATCATTAAAACAAACACCACCTGTATTATGGATTGGTTGTTCAGATAGTCGTGTACCAGCAAACGAAATCATTGGTGCAAAACCTGGAGATGTTTTTGTGCACAGAAACATTGCTAACATGGTTGTTCATAGCGATATGAATATGCTTTCGGTTTTAGATTATGCTGTAAATGTTTTAAAAATTAAACACGTAATTGTTTGCGGACATTATGGTTGTGGAGGTGTAAAAGCTGCTATGGGAAATAATTCGGTTGGTATAATTGACAACTGGATTAGACATATTAAAAATGTTTATCGCTTACATGCTAACGAATTGGACGAAATTCAAGATGAAAATTCACGTTTTAATCGTTTTGTAGAATTGAATGTTGAAGAACAAGTTTATGATTTAGCAAAAACATCTATTGTTCAAAGAGCTTGGGAAAGCGGACAAGAGCTGAGTTTACACGGATGGGTTTACGGATTAAATTCCGGATATGTAACCGACTTAGAAGTAAACATCACTTCGAATGACGAATTAGATGATGTTTATCAATTAAAATTTAAAAAATAAGTTTTAAATAAACTAAGATTTTGTTTTTGTTGTTAATTTTTTATTATATTTATAAATGAATTAATAAAAAACAAAACTATGATTAAATATAATTTAAAATTGATAGGTGGTTCAGTATTTTTACTTGCATCATTATTTTTTGTTTCTTGTCAAAAAGACAATAATTCAAATCAAGGTAAACCTGTTGATCAAAGTAAACTTTCAGAAGCTGAAAAGAAAAACAATGAAATTATTCAAAATTTATTGGATAATGAATCATTCTTTACTCAGGCTACTGCTTTAGGAAAAGAGCGAGCTTCTAAAGCTGAATTGAAGGATTTTTCAACTAATGCGAATGATGTTCATTCGAAAAATTTAGAAAAAATAAAAACAATTTGTACTGAAAAAGGAATTCAGGTTCCAGAAAAACTTTCCAAAGACTTGAATGATAAACTTTACAAGTTAACAGTATCAAATAATGCAGATTTTGATAATTACTACTATCAAAGTTTGTCAAACGATTATAAAGTCAAGATTGATAGTTTTGCAAAATTCATAAACGAGAATACATATCAAAATGCTCAAGACATCTTAATTGAAGTTTCTTCGGTTTATAGTAAGAATTTAGAACAACTAGAAAAAGCTAAATAAGTTTAATATCTAGATTAATACAAAAGTTTAAACAAATTAAAATGAGTTCGATTCAACAATCGAACTCATTTTGTTTTTAGAAACATTTTATTGTAAAATCACAATTGTAAATTCTTGATTCAAAGGATGTAATTCTTCAAAAAGTTTTTCAATCAATTCATTTCCGTAAGCTTTGTAAAATTGAGCAAAGTTTACATTTCGTTCTTGTAAACTTCCTTTCGGAAATAATTCTAATTGCAAATCAACCATTCGATTTAAAGCATCTTCATGTAATTTACGTTCCGCTTTTAATAAGCGTTTTTCTAAATTATCTAAACCTTTTAATTGCTTTTTTTCTTGAGCCAAAACTGCATTTTCAAACGATTTGTCTGTTTTTAATGCTAACGTTTTTAAATCGTTAAATTGTTTATGTAAGAAATTACGTTGTTGTTCAAAGTCGAAATGATTTTCAGATAACGCAACGGTTTTGTTGTGAATTAAAACATCTTTCTTTAAAAATAAATCTTTCCAATTTAATCCTAATTTATCTGCTTTATTCGCTTGTTTTTCACATGCTAATAAAACCGAATTACGAAGTAAAATCATTGGGAACGGAACCTTGAAATAATTAAAAACTTCTTTCAATTCTAACCAATAAGCCAATTCACCTCCGCCACCAATGTAGCATAAATTGGGTAAAATAACTTCTTGATATAAAGGACGTAAAATTACATTCGGACTAAATTTTTCGGGATTGGTTTCAACCAAACTCAAAATTTCTTCTATTGAAAAACTAATGTTGGTATGATTGACTTTGTAAACATCGTTTTCAAGAACAATACGTTCGCGCAAACCGTTTTCGATATAAAATAAGTTAATTTCACGCGGATTTACCTGAATCAAATAATCTTTTAGAATTTCGTAGCTTTTTGCAACTTCATTATGCGATTGTTGTTCAATTAATTCTTTAGAAATATAAGGGGTAAAAAGTGATTTAAGATTTTTATCATCGCCATCAACAATTACCAATCCGTATGAACCAAAAATTTCGTTAGCTAAATAACGTGTTGCATCAGCCAAATTTAGGTGTTTTAAATACGCTTTTTCAAACCAAGTTTTCAATTGCTTGGCATTTTCGCCTAAACCTAAATGTGCAGAAAAAGCTTCGAAAACCTTATCTAAATCTTCTAAATCTAAACGTCCAACCGGACCTGAAGCTTCTTTGTGCCATTGGAATTTTTTGTCTTCGTAATTGAAATAATGAATCTCATCAAAATCGTGGTCTTCAGTTGCCATCCAATACACCGGTACAAAATCAAACGTTGGATATTTTGATTTAAGTTCTTTGGTTAAATTAATTACCGAAATGATTTTGTATAAAAAATACAAAGGCCCCGTAAATAAATTTAACTGGTGACCTGTAGTGATCGTGAATGCATTTGGGTTTTTAAGTAATTCGATATTTACTTTAGTAGCTTCAGAAATTTCAAAATTAGCATATTGATTTGCCAAAGCTTGCGAAAGTATGTTGCGATTGTTTGGAGTGAAATCGGCTTGTTTTTCAAGAATTTGTGCTTCGAAATTTTCTAAATTCGGAAAACGATGATATAACGATTGTACGTTTTTATCTTCGTTTAAATAATCGATCATAAGTTTAGAAAAATATCCAGAATCTTGATAGCTGATACAATCTGATGGCATAATTTTTTTGTTTTTGCTAATTTACTATTTTTTCAGATATGACACTAAAGATTAGTTATAAAGACGAGAGTCTTAACGTAAGTTTATATATTTTGTGATTATATGATTTTGTCTTGCTGAACTTGTTTCAGCATATCATTATAATTAAGTCTTTTATTGTTGAGCTAATTAATCGTATTTTTGCAAAAATTATTTTCAAATTTGGAAACACAAATCTTACTTATTACGCCGCCTTTCACACAATTAAACACGCCTTATCCGGGAACGGTTTATTTGAAAGGTTTTTTGAATACAAAAAATATTTCTTCGTTTCAATCGGATTTAGGTATTGAAGTGATTCTGAAATTGTTTTCTAAAAACGGATTACAAGATTTGTTTGCTTTTATTGCTGAAAATAATTTTGAATTGGGTGAAAATTCCCTGCGTATTGTTGCGCTTCAAGATGATTATATTCAATCTATTGATGCAGTCATTTCTTTTCTTCAAGGAAAAAATCCTACGTTGGCAAATGCTATTGTTCATGACGATTTTCTTCCGCAAGCTTCGCGATTTTCACATCTCGAAGATTTAGATTGGGCTTTTGGTTCGATGGGTTTTCAAGATAAAGCCAAGCATTTTGCGACTTTGTATTTAGAAGATTTATCCGATTTAATTATCGAAACGGTTGATGAAAATTTCGGATTCAGTCGTTATGCCGAACGTTTGGGAAGGTCTGCCAATTCGTTTGATGAATTATATCAAAAACTATATGAGCAACCAACCTATATCGATGAAATTACCTTACAAAGTTTAGCTGATTTAATTACGAAAACCAATCCGAAAATCATTGGTTTTTCTGTTCCATTTCCAGGGAATTTATACAGCGCTTTCAGATGCGCAAAATACATTAAAGCAAATCATCCGAATATTAAAGTGGTGATGGGTGGTGGTTTCCCAAATACCGAATTACGTTCGCTTGCTGATGTTCGTGTTTTTGAGTTTTTTGATTTCATCAATTTAGATGATGGAGAAGCGCCAACAGAACAATTGATTCGTTTTGTGAATAATGAAATTTCTCAATCCGAATTGAAACGTACTTTTTTGTTGGAAAATAATCAAGTAAAATACATCAACAATCCGTTAATTCAAGATTATAAACAAAGTGAAGTAGGTTGTCCAGATTATTCAGATATCGATTTAACTCAATACATTTCGGTAATCGAAGTGGTTAATCCCATGCATCGTTTATGGAGCGATGGTCGTTGGAATAAATTAACCATGGCGCACGGTTGTTATTGGGGAAAATGTACGTTTTGCGATATTTCGTTAGATTATATCAAGGTTTACGAACCTATTGCGGCTAAAGAAATTGTAGATCGTATGGAACAATTAATCGCTACGACCGGAACTACAGGTTTTCATTTTGTAGATGAAGCTGCGCCGCCTGCGTTGATGCGTGAAGTAGCTATTGAAATCATTAAGCGTAAATTAACCGTTTCGTGGTGGACGAATATTCGATTTGAAAAAAGCTTTACGTTAGATTTATGTCGATTATTAAAAGCTTCGGGTTGTATTGCTGTTTCTGGTGGATTGGAAGTTGCTTCAGACCGTTTATTGAAGTTAATTGATAAAGGTGTTACCGTTGAGCAAGTAGCTCGTGTGATTCGAAATTTTACGGAAGCTGGTATTATGGTTCACGCATATTTGATGTATGGTTTTCCTACACAAACAGCTCAAGAAACGATTGATTCTTTAGAAATGGTTCGCCAAATGTTTGAAGTTGGTATTCTGCAATCTGGATTTTGGCATCAATTTGCGATGACGGCGCATAGTCCGGTTGGGATGAATCCGGAAAGTTTTGATGTGATCAATCATTCGACAACTTTAGGAACTTTTGCTAATAACGATATGATTCACGAAGATAAATCAGGCGCAGTTCATGATAAGTTTTCTTTCGGATTGAAGAAATCGTTATTCAATTATATGCATGGTCTATGTTTTGATTTTCCGTTACAAGAATGGTTTGAATTTAAAGTGCCAAGAACGAAAATAACACCTGATTATATCGTTTCGGTTTTAGAAAATGAACCTTTCCAAACGTACAAAGCAACTCAAAAAGTGGTTTGGTTGGGAAGTTTACCAATTTTAGAAACCTTTACGAAAACCAAAAAAGGAAAAACGTTTGAAAAAGCTCGATTAACGTTACATTCCAAACACCATTTATTAGAAATTGAATTGGATTTGGAAGTAGGGCAGTGGTTGCGTAACTTTTTACAAGAATTAAAACAAAGTCCAAAAGGAGTTTTATCATTTGCACAAATGAAACAAAGTTTTGAAACGCAAACATCAGAAGATTTTGAACCTTTTATGTTTACAAAACAAGCCGAACAATTACGAGATTTCGGTTTGTTGATTATATAAAATTGATAGTCAGTTAGTAAACTGATGCTTTTCAAGAAAAAGCTGCATCCTAAATTGTATTAGTAGCAGCTTTTTTTTTGAGATTTTAGAACTTTCTAAGTTAAATTCCCATTTCTATTTGGAAACGGAAATACCAATTGTTTTTTGTAGATGCATCGTGGAAGTGTAATTTATCGTAAGTAACTTCACCTTGAATTTTAAAAGCATGTTCCCAAATATACTTTGTAACACCTAAGCTAAATTGTTTGGTATTAGGAACGTTTAGTTTATAAATTTCACTTGCCACATTTTGTCTTGAATATCTTCCGATAACTTCCCATTTTGAAGGAAATGTATAACTTAATTGATAATCGTTTCCTTCGCCAGCGTAAACATATGAAGTCTCAATTTGACCCACATCATTTGTTCTTGTTGTAATTGGATCATGAGCGTTTCTACTCATATAAGCAAACATTCCAGACCAACCTTGATATTTTAAAATCGCATCAACAAAAACATTTTTTAGTGTTCTAGCTTGAAATAATTCTTTTCCTTGTTGACCTTTATCTAACCAGCTTCCGTTGTTTTGATGATATCCACCAGAAACCATAAGCTTAGGTTTAATTTCACGAGCTAAATCTCCTTCAAAATAATCACCACCTTTAGTAAATGTACCAAAAGGTAAAAGTTCAAGTTTTCCTGTTAAAGCAACATTAGTATCTTTATCAGTAACGTTTCTTCCATTACCTGTAGTAAGCGCCGTTTTTATATTGTAAGAAAATTTATTTTTGTGTTCATTTAAATAATAAACTTGAAAACCAAAATCACGATCGATGTTAAAACTCGCGTTGTTTATCGAACGATCTGTTAATTGTAAAGCTCCAGATGAATTGATACGTTGTCTATTTCCAGGAATTTTTGTTTGTCCAAAAATAAAATTCCAATTTTTATTTGGTTTATAGGTTATCGCAGCATCACGAATCAAGTTTAAATGATCGCCATCATTTACTTTACCAACATCACCCGTTGAAAATGCTAACTGAATAACGTATTGAAATTGCGGACTTCCAACATAGCCATCAAAACGAAGTCTTAAACGTCTAATTTGCGCATCGTAACTTGTTTCTTCGCCTTCAAAATCATAAACTGTTATTCGGTTTTGCATTCTAAATCGAATGTTAAATTGAAATAAACTATCTGCCGAAGTCATTCCTAATCCTTTTCCGTAATTGTAGTAAGGCAACGCGGAAAGTTTGAATTCTTCATCTTCTGTGATTTTAACTTGAGCGTAACTTTGACTTGATAAAGCAAATAATAACAATAAAATAACTTTTTTCATCACATTTATTAATATGTTTTCGCAAAACTATGATTATTTTTGTACCCTCTAATTTAAGTAATATTATTAAAACGTTAAGAAAATGGAACCAAAATATATCGCATATCATTTCACTGTTGAACCTAAGGAAGTTGGAGTTGAAATTTTATTAGCAGAACTTGGCGAAAAAGCTTTTGAAAGCTTCATTGAAACTGAAGAAGGTTTGTCTGCTTTTGTTCAAGAATCGTTATGGACTGAAGATATTTTAGAAGATATTTATATTTTAGATTCAGATGAATTTACGATTTCATATACAAAAGAAGAAATCGAACAAGTAAATTGGAATGAAGAATGGGAAAAGAATTTTGATCCGATTGATGTAGATGGAATTTGTTATGTAAGAGCTCCATTTCATGAGTCAAAAAATGCGCCGTACGAAATTGTTATTGAACCAAAAATGAGCTTCGGAACGGGACATCATGAAACTACATACATGATGATGAAACATCTTTTAGCGATGGACGTGATAGATATGGAAGTTTTAGATATGGGATGCGGAACAGCAATTTTAGCTATCTTAGCTTTGATGAAAGGCGCAAAACATGCCGATGCTATTGATATTGACAATTGGTGTTATTTGAATTCTATCGAAAACGGTGAACGTAATAATATTACCAATATGGATGTTTTTGAAGGTGATGCTTCAATTTTAACTCAAGAACCAACGTATGATTTAGTAATTGCTAACATCAATCGTAATATTTTGTTAGAAGATATGCACGCTTACGTTAAAACAATGAAAGCAAATGCAACCATTTTGTTTAGTGGATTCTATACCGAAGATATTCCTTTTATTCAAGCTGAAGCTGAAAAATTAGGATTAGACTATGTGTCGCAATTAGAACGTAATAATTGGGTTTCATTAAAATTTATAAAAAAATAAAATGAGTACTAAAGAGAAAGTATTAGAAGAGGTTTCTGTAGAAGAATTGTTAGGAAATAACAATGAAATTATTCTGTTTAACGATGATGTAAATACTTTTGATCATGTTATTGAAACTTTAATTCGTGTTTGCAATCACGAAGCTTTACAAGCTGAACAATGTGCTTTATTAGTTCATTACAAAGGAAAATGTACCGTAAAAACTGGAAGCATGAAAGAGTTAGTTCCGATGTGCTCTGCTTTGTTGGATGCAGGTTTAAGTGCGGAAATTCAATAAAAAATTTTCTTTCAGTAGATCAGATTTTAAACTTTGAACGATAAAGGCTATCTTTGTAGCTAATTAATTAAGTAAAATATGAAAGAGCAACAACCAAATTTAATTTTAGAAAATTTTGTAAACAAAATATGCGAAGATGGTGTTGTTTATAGTATGGAAAGCAAAGATGCATTTGCTTTGTGCGGATCGAATCAATTTACAAATGACTCAGGTGAGCCTGTAACTGTTTTTTGTTTTTGGAGTGATGAAAATTTAGCCAAATCTTGTTGTGTAGAAGATTGGTCAGATTTTAAAATTCAAGAAGTTTCCATTTCATCTTTTCTTGAAGATTGGTGTGTTGGGATTTATAACGATAGTTTTTTGGTTGGTTTGGATTTTAATGCACAAATGGTTGGTTTAGAAATCGACCCAATTGATTTGATATTAGCAATAACTAAGAAGCTAAAATCAAAAAAAATAGATTTAGAATTTGAACATTTTAAAAATATTCAAGACATTGAAAACCAAATAAAAAAGATGTTTGGTTAGGATTTTAAAGCTTCATAGAAATATGGAGCTTTTTTATTTAACTAATAATCAAGATGTAAATTGGTATATTTTACGTAAATTTGCTAAATATAAGTCTTTCTATAGCTCTTCCTGAAATTTCTCTTCTCGTTACCTACACCTTGACTTTTACTTTAAAGATTAATCTAAAAATAAAATATGTCAAAAAATCAACAAACTTTTCGTAAATCCGAAATAGCTAAAAACAAATTAAAAAAAAAGCAAGATAAAGTTAAGAAAAAAGAAGAACGAAAAGACAATAACAATAAAGGAAAATCATTAGAAGAACAGTTTGTTTATGTTGACTTTTTAGGTCGTTTAACGAATACGCCACCTGAAAAACAACGCGATTTGAATACAAATAAAGGAGATGAAAGTGATTTTGTTTCAGGTAAAATCAAGTTTATGGACGATGCTAAAAAATTTGGATTTGTTTCAATAACTGCAACTGGTGAAGATGTGTATTTTAGATATGACGATTTAACCAAAGTTGTTAAAAAAGATGAAGTAATTTTATTCAAATATAAAAAAGCATCACGCGGTTTAACCTTAACTGAAATGATGTTTATATAAAACAAAAAATCCGACAATTGTCGGATTTTTTATATCTATAAATTAAGCCATCGTATGAAAAACGTTTTGAACGTCATCATCTTCTTCAATTTTTTCTAAAAGCTTTTCAACATCTGCAATTTGTTCTTCAGTAAGTTCTTTGGTTACTTGCGGAATACGATCAAATCCAGAAGATAAAATTTCTAAACTTCTTTCTTCAAGTTCTTTTTGAATGGCCCCAAAGCTATTGAATGGCCCGTAAATCATAATACCATCTTCATCTTCAAAAACTTCATCAACACCTAAGTCAATTAATTCTAATTCAAATTCTTCTAAATCTAAACCTTCAATTTTAGCAATACGGAAATTACAAGTGTGATCAAACATAAATTCAACAGAACCTTGTGTTCCCATTGTTCCGTTACATTTATTAAAATACGAACGAATATTTGCTACCGTTCTATTATTGTTGTCAGTTGCAGTTTCAATAAGTAAAGCTATTCCGTGTGGAGCGTATCCTTCAAATAAAACTTCTTTATAGTTAGCTGTATCTTTTTCAGATGCCTTTTTAATAGCGCGTTCAACATTCTCTTTTGGCATATTAGCCGCCTTAGCATTCTGAATTACAGCACGTAAGCGAGCGTTACTTTCTGGGTGAGGTCCGCCTTCTTTAACAGCGATAACAATGTCTTTACCAATTCGTGTAAACGTTTTAGCCATCGCAGACCAACGTTTCATTTTTCTAGCCTTTCTAAATTCAAACGCTCTTCCCATTTCTGTTTTTATTTTTATATTTGACAAAATTAACAAAAGGATTTTTTCTAAAAAAAAAAACCACAATTATTTTCCCATTTATGAATAAAAAAATTATAGTTATAGCTCTATTGACAGCTTTTTCTGCAAAATCTCAAGTACATGAAAAGAATGATGTTGAAATTTCGGTTTTAGTTGGTCTTGCGAGTTCTGATTTTTATGGTGCTCCAAGTGCATCAGAATTTGATCCAATTTATACACCAACTTTTGGGATTAACGCAGATTATTATGCGAATAATAGATGGAGTTTACGTTTTGGAATTGAATATAGAACGTTTGGTGCTAAAATTGAAAATTTTGATGGTTATTTTAATCGAGTGACAGAGAATAAAAATAAGCTAAATTATATTTTTGTACCAATTCATGCTAATTGGCATTTCGGAAAAAATAGAAATTGGAACTTAAACTTTGGACCATCTGTTTCTTTTTTAGAATCATCGACTTTTAATGGAACAAAAACAGGAACAGATAATTTATCTAAAGTTCATCTTGGTTTAGGTTTAGGAATTGGTTATAAGTTTGTTTTATCTGAAAAAATTAGTATTGGTATTGAACATCAAGAATATATGAGTTTTATGGGAATTCTTAAAAAAGAACCTTATAATTCATATTATGGAAATATTGGCGCAAGCTTTAACGTAAGATTTATTTATAATTTAAATTCAAAGAAACAAATTGAATAATAAATTTATAAAAAAGTTAGTTGTTTTCAACTAACTTTTTTATAAATGAACTGTATTGTTAAACTCCCTTTTTAAATGGTATATTTGCAAGACTTTAAATACTAAAAAAACTTTTTTCTTTTTCAGAAAAAGACAAGAAAATATATAATGAATTACTTATCAGTAGAAAATATATCTAAATCATTCGGGGCAAGAACCTTGTTCGAAGATGTTTCGTTCGGAATTAATAAAGATCAAAAAGTTGCATTTGTTGCAAAAAACGGATCTGGTAAAACTTCAATTCTTAAAATTATTACAGGAAACGATGCACCAGATAATGGGCAAGTGGTTACTCGTAAAGGAATTCGTGTTGAATTTCTTTCACAAGAACCTTATCTTCAAGATGAATTAACTATTGAAGAAAGTATTTTTGCTTCTGATAACGAAATTTTAAAAGTAATTGAACGTTACGAAAAAGCACTTGAAAATCCAGAAGAAGAAGAAGCTTATCAAGCTGCTTTTGATCAAATGGATTTGTATAATGCTTGGGATTTTGAAACGCAATACAAACAAATTTTATTTAAACTTAAACTTGAAGATTTAAAGCTTAAAGTAAAAAATCTTTCGGGCGGACAGAAAAAACGTTTAGCTTTGGCGATTATCTTAATTAATAAACCTGATTTATTGATTCTAGATGAGCCAACCAACCATTTAGATCTTGAAATGATTGAATGGCTAGAAAGTTATTTTGCTAAAGAAAATATTACGTTGTTTATGGTAACGCACGACCGTTTCTTTTTAGAACGTGTTTGTAACGAAATCATCGAATTAGATAACGGAAAAATATATCAATACAAAGGAAATTATTCTTATTATCTTCAGAAAAAAGAAGAACGAATTGCGGCAGAAAATGCTTCGATCGATAAAGCTAAAAATCTTTTTGTAAAAGAATTAGAATGGATGCGTCGTCAACCAAAAGCGCGTACCACAAAATCAAAATCACGTCAAGATGATTTTTATGTAATTAAAGAAAAGGCAAGTTCGCGTCGTAAAGAACATACAGTTGAGTTAGAGATTAACATGGAACGTATGGGAAGCAAAATTGTGGAACTTCACAGCGTGTCTAAAAAATTCGGTGATAAAGTAATTTTAAACAATTTCAATTACAATTTCAATCGCGGCGAACGTATCGGAATTATTGGTAAAAACGGAACAGGAAAATCTTCTTTCTTGAATATTCTTACGCAAACTACGCAACCAGATTCTGGAAAAGTTGTTGTTGGTGATACCATCAAAATGGGATATTATACGCAAAGTGGAATCAATCCGAAACCAGAGCAAAAGGTAATTGATATTATTAAAGAATACGGAGAATATATTCCGTTAACTAAAGGACGTTTAATTTCGGCAGCTCAATTGTTAGAACGATTTTTATTTGACCGTAAAAAACAATATGACTTTGTTGAAAAATTAAGTGGTGGTGAATTGAAACGTTTGTATTTATGTACGGTTCTAATTCAAAATCCTAATTTCTTGATTCTTGATGAGCCAACAAACGATTTGGATATCGTAACTTTAAATGTTTTAGAAAGTTTCTTGTTGGATTATCCTGGATGTTTGCTAGTGGTTTCGCACGACCGTTATTTTATGGATAAGATTGTTGATCACTTATTTGTTTTCCGCGGCGAAGGTGAAGTTGAAGATTTTCCAGGAAATTATTCCGATTTCCGTGCTTACGAAGATTCGATTGAACCTGTTAAAGAAGAACCTAAAGAAAAGGTGAATTGGAAAGAAAATCAACCGAAGAAAGCAGGTTTAAGTTTTAATGAACAAAAAGAATTTTCTAAAATCGAAAGAGAAATCAAAGATTTAGAATACAACAAAAAACAAATCGAAAATGAATTTGCTGAAGGTAAAGTAGCCGATGATAAAATAGAAGCTAAAGCAAATGAACTTCAAAAAATTATAAAAAGTTTAGAAGAGAAAGAAGAACGTTGGTTTGAATTATCTTCAAAAATTGAATAGTAAAATCGCTCAACAGAGCGATTTTTTTTATATATTTAGTTTTCAACTATTTATATGAATCTATGTTAGTAAAAGTATTTGGAAGTGCCGTTTTCGGTATCGAAGCTCAAACCATAACCATCGAAGTGAATATCGATCAGGGCATCGGTTATCATTTGGTAGGTTTACCTGATAATGCCATAAAGGAAAGTAGTTATCGAATTGCTGCGGCTTTGAAAAATATAAATTATCAACTTCCGGGAAAAAAGATTACGATCAATATGGCTCCTGCCGATTTACGAAAAGAAGGCGCAGCTTATGATTTGCCTTTAGCAATTGGTATTTTAATTGCTTCCTCTCAAATCAAAACCAATATAAATTTAGATAAGATTTTGATTATGGGCGAGCTTTCGTTAGACGGAAGTGTGCAACCCATAAAAGGAACGCTTCCGATGGCAATTAAAGCTAAAGAAGATGGTTTTGAAGCGATTTTTATTCCAAAAGAAAATGAAAAAGAAGCTGCCATTGTTTCTGGATTATCCGTTTTTGGTGTTTCTCATTTGAATGAAATCATCGATCATTTTCAAGAAAAAACATTTATTGCGCAAACTATTTTATCTGAAGATGAATTATTTGCAGAAGAACAAGATGCTTTTCTTTTTGATTTTTCTGAAGTTAAAGGTCAAGAAAGTATTAAACGTGCGATGGAAATTGCTGCAGCTGGTGGTCATAATATTATTTTAATCGGTCCGCCAGGTTCTGGAAAAACCATGTTAGCGAAACGTTTACCAAGTATTTTGCCACCAATGACCATTGATGAAGCTCTAGAAACTACCAAAATTCATAGTATTGTTGGTAAAGTTAAAAATATTGGATTAATCAAACGCCGTCCGTTTCGTTCACCACATCATACAGCTTCTTCGGTTTCGTTGGTTGGTGGAGGAAGTTATCCGCAACCTGGCGAAATTTCGTTGGCTCATAATGGTGTTTTATTTTTGGATGAATTACCCGAGTTCAAACGCGAAGTTTTGGAGGTCATGCGCCAACCATTAGAAGATCGTGAAGTAACGATTTCGAGAGCCAAATTTACGGTTTCTTATCCATCATCTTTTATGTTGGTTGCAAGTATGAATCCCAGTCCGAGCGGTTATTTTAATGATCCGAATTCACCCATGACTTCTTCACCGCAAGAAATGCAACGTTATTTAAGTAAAATTTCTGGGCCACTTTTAGACCGAATCGATATTCATATCGAAGTAAATCCAGTTCCGTTTGAAAAACTTTCAGAAAAATCAATTTCAGAAAAAAGTGAAGAAATCAGAAATAGAGTAGTAGTTGCTCGTAAAATTCAAAGCGGTCGTTTTCAAAATACTAAAGGAATACATTATAATGCACAAATGACAACCAAATTACTTCGTGAGTTTTGTGAATTAGATTCGGATTCCTTACAACTTTTAAAGACAGCTATGGATCGTTTGAATTTATCAGCACGTGCTTATGATCGTATTTTAAAAGTTTCTAGAACCATAGCCGATTTAGATTTTTCTCAAAATATAAAGCCCCAGCATATTGCCGAGGCTATTCAATATCGAAGTTTAGATCGTGATGGTTGGTTGGGTTAATTTTTATTTACAATGTTTTCGTAAATACTATAATTAAAACAGTAAAAAATAGGTAATGTGAATATGATTCCAATTACAAACATAAAAACTCCCATTAAGGCAAATGCTCCTAGTAAAATTAAGTACATCATAATTTTAAAAGGTTTTTGGTTCACTAATGAAATACTTGCTCCAACTGCTTTAAAAATAGATAATTTATCGAAAATAATAAAAGGAACAACAAGTAACGTTAATAAGTGCATTAAAATTAATACAAAATAGTTAACCAACGAAAGCCCAGCATATTCTAATCCTAAAGAAATAGAGCTGAAAATTATTTGTAGTATTAATGTAAATATAAAAACTTTTAAACCTTCAATTTTAGTAAAAAAAGAAAATGCGGTTCCAAATTTAGGTAACTCGTTATGATAAACATCACGAGCCATTTTAATAAATCCTGCTCCAAAAATAGCCATAATTCCATTAATTGTAGCACTGGTTATAATGTAATAAGCTGTGATTTCCGGGCTTAAATCTAAGAGCGCTAATGATTGTAAGAAGCTTTCAATTTCTTTCGGACTTTCAAATATTGTAAAAAGTGAAACCATATAAACACCTCCGAATAACATCAAAATCAATAGTAAAATAGCTCCAGCCGGAATTGCCATTTTTTTATAGATATTAAATGTGTCTTCGTAAACTTGGTTTCCTTCAAAATCGTAACCTTTTTCGATTTTTTCTTGTATTTTATTCATAATTTATTTTTGATGTTTTTTGGAACAATTGAATTGGCTGCAAAAATAGTTTATTTCATAGCGTGAATCAAATGGTTTTATAATAATGTTTATTTAAATATCTATTTCAATTGTTCTCAAAATTTTACCATTTAAATCCATAACATAAATTTTGTTTTTTTTAATTTCTGAAAAATATATTTGATTTAATTTAGAATTATATCTAAGTATTGCAATATGACTTCCACTAATACTTCTTTTTATTTTTGAAATTAATTTTTGTTTTAAATCTATTTTTAATATTTCGTAATTTTGTATGCAAATTAATGTGTGTGAGTTAATTAAATTAAGATTTGTAAGCCAGGTGGAATTTAACAAAGTATCATTTAAAACACTTATTCTTTCAGATGCTTTATTTTTGATATCAAATAAAAAAATACCGTTCGAGTTATTTAAATCTCCATTAAAAAATAAGGTATCATTAAATAGTTCAATATTTCTCATATTATAAGCATTGTACTCAGATAGCTTGATTTTATTCTCTGAATTGTATTCATATATATCAAAACCGTGAGATGCTTTTTTGGCGATCGGTGAATAATTATTGTATTCATTTGATTCTAGATAATAATATTGTTTGGGCTTATTTCCAAATATTCCTTCTATAATGAATGCAGATGAGGCGTAAATTAGGCTGTCTTTTTGTTTTCTTAAGTCATATATATTTAAATTCGAAGTGTAATTTTTTGGATAATCAGTAGAAATAAAAATTATTGAATCTCCAGATTTGTTGAATCTAGGGAAAAAGTTACTTGAAGTTTCTGATTTGATTAAAGATCTTATTTTCTCTCCGTTTATGTCAGAAATATAAATAGAAGTTATACCGTCGGATTTAATTGAAAAAATTATAGAATCAGCATTTGGAGAAACATCAAAACTAATCATTTCGTTTTGTAAATCTTTTCTATAAATGCATTCAGAAAAAAGTACAATTGTTATAAAACATATTAAAAGATAAATTTGTCTCATTTTTTATTTATTTTCATAAAGATAAAAAACGACCTGAAATATTCAGATCGTTTATTCTATAAAAATTTATAAGCAAATCCAAGATTTCCAAATATGTTATACATCTTAAATGAAATGGCCTCAAAATCTTTTTTAAAAACTGGTGTGTTAGCAAAACTTCCATCTAAAGAAAGACTGAATTGAGAATTGATTTTATATTCAATTCCGATTTGTTCTCCAAATTGAAATGTACTTACATCATTTGAAAAATCGTAAATACCAATAGCATCTCCTTCAAAAGTTGCAGGTTCTCCAATAGGTGTTCCTTCTCTAAAAACCCCATCATATATGTAACCATCAAATGATTTATTTAAAGCCGTTGACAAATAAAAGCCACCGTAAACATTCCATTTTTCAGAGATATTCCAAACAAACAAAACAGGTAAAGTCAAGTACGTATTGTTTGCTCTTGTTACAACATGACCAGTAAAATAACCAGTTGTTCTTGCGCCGGAATCATCTTCAATTTGAGTGAAATAATTTTTAACTTCTGCTTGAGTTTTCATCGCACGACTTTCAATTTTTAATCCAACACGAATTCCGTATTTATGTTCATTATGAATCCATTTGGTTGCATTGGCTTCAATACCAAATATATTTGTTGGTTTAAAACTTTCAATTTTTCGAATTTGAGCTGGAATTCCAAGTGGAGAAGCACCTCCCAAAGTCAATTGTAATTTTGCCTGATATTCGATGTTTTCTTTAAAAAAAGATTTAGATTTCGATTCTTTTTTTTCCGTTTCTTGTGCGACTGAAATCAAACTATAGAAAAAAAAGAAAGAGATCGTAATTGCTTTTAGATTATTTTTCATAGTTTAATTAAAAATTAGTTCAATTTCATCTACAATTAGTGTGCTTCCGATTGCACCTGTAAATCGAGCCCCATCAATACTTGACGACATAACAATAGCAAGTACATAATCTTTGTTAGGATCGTAAGTTTTTCCTGCAACCAGTTCAAACGGAAATTCTAATTCTTTCCAAGTTGAAGTTTCAATACGTTGTGCTGACGAAACGCGAGCAATGGCTACATTTCTTGGGTCTTGAAAATCGTGATCGCCGTATAAAAAATTATCTTTATCTCTCGATTCAAAAATAATTGCATAAATATCGAATGTGTCTTTTGCTCCAGGAACAATGTCAAAATCTTCGTTTCTGACTTCATTTCCTGCTTTATATTTGTAAAACGTACGCACCGATTTTGGTAATTCACCAGAATAAGGTAATCCCATTTTGGTCGATTTTAATGTGTTTAAAAGATTGGTTTTAAAACTACCCAAAAATAAATTTCCTGCAGCAATCGGATTACCTGTTGCAGCAGCAAAACTACTCGTATAAACAGTTTGCATTTTAGCTGCTAATCCACCCATTCTTCCTTCGGCAATAGTTGTAGGATATTCGTCTGGAGTTTTATTTCCAGCAACAGTAACATAACCAGAATTTCCGCTTGCCCAATCGTAAATTTTATCTCCGTTAGAACCTGTTGTATAAAATCGGTAATAACGATCTTTATCTGTTAGTTCGGCATGATCAAAAGCGTATTTTGTGCTAAGTTCATCTACATTAAAAGTAATCGTATATGTTTTTTTCCATTTAGGATCTTGAGCTGTAACCACAGCAGTTTGTGCATTTGTATAATCTCTGGTTGTACCGTTTACAGGATCGATTGTAGCATTATTTGATAAAATAAAAATAGGAGATTGTTTGGTTAAATCCACATTTGATTTTACTCTGAATTCTACTGAATTATTGGTAATAATCGGATCAGTTTTTAAATATTCTTGCGGAATAAAGGCTTCTAAAATATCTGCGTTGGTATCAGCTTCTTCTTCTTTTATGCATGATGTCAATAAAAAAGGAGCAAGTAAAAATGCTAAAAGATGTTGCTTTTTCATTTAGTTATTAATGAATTTAATATCATGTAAAATTAATCTAAAATCTACTATTATTAAATCTTTTAAATCAATTTATAAATTTAAAGCTGTTTTATTTTATTATGATAATATTAAGATTACAGTGATGTTAAATTACTATATTGTCTTTATTATTAATAACCTAAAAACAATTTTATGAAAAACAAGTGGCTTATTGCACTTTTCTCAATGTATTCTTTTTTTGGATTTTCCCAAAACACTTCGAATGAAATCTTAAATCTTGATTTTGAAAATGTAAAAGACAGTTTTCCAGTTGGTTATGATGTGTTTGGTCAAGGTAATTATGACATAACCTCCGATTCTAAAATACTTCAAAACGGAAAATACGCAGTTTTAATTCAGAATTCATCTGCTAATAAAGTAGGCGAAAGTTTTAAAGCATTAGCATTTACTTTACCAAAGAATTATAAAGGTAATTTTATTCGTTTGAAAGGATTCATAAAAACTGAAAATGTAACAAATGGTTATGCTGGACTTTGGTTGCGAATCGATCCCGAAATAGGATTTGATAATATGAACGACCGCGGAATTGTTGGAACTACAGATTGGAAAGAATATGAAATTGTTTTGCCACTTGATCCTAAAAATACAAAAAACATAGTAATTGGTGCTTTGCTTGTCGGAGATGGAAAAATGTGGATTGATAATTTGCAAGTCGAAATTGATGATAAAAAAATAGATTCTGATGAGATTGAAGTTTTTGTAAAAGAATTGCTACCGGCCGATAAAGATAAAATGTTTGATAAAGGTTCAAATATTACGATTACTGATTTATCGCAAGAATCTATAACTAATCTTGAATTGTTAGGAAAAGTTTGGGGATTCTTAAAATACCATCATCCAGAAGTTGCAAAAGGAAATTACAATTGGGATTATGAATTGTTCCGTTTCTTACCTCAATATTTAAACGCGAAAAATAATAAGGAACGCGACGTTTTGTTGGTTAATTGGATTAATAATTTAGGTAATATTCCCGAATGTAATAATTGCAAAGTTGTAGCAACTGATGCCGTTTTAAAACCTGAAATGGCTTGGGTAGAAAATTCAAATCTTTCTACTGAATTAAAGAAATCGATTCAATACATTTATCAAAATGCTAAAGTCGATGAGAATTATTATTTGAAGTTTGCCCTTGGTGTTAATAATCCTGAATTTTTAAATGAAAATATTTATGTTGATATGAATTTTCCAGACGATGGATTCAGATTATTAGCACTTTATCGTTACTGGAATATGATGCAGTATTTCAATCCGAATAGACATTTAACAGACAAAGATTGGAATGTTGTTTTAAAAGAATATATTCCTACTTTTTTAAATACCAAAAACAGATTAGATTACGAATTAGCATTCGTTCAAATTATTGGTGATGTAAAAGATACGCACGCCAATTTATGGCGTGGTGGTGTTGAACTTTATAAACTAAGAGGTGAAAATTATGCTCCGTTTCGAGCTGAATTCGTTGAGAACAAATATGTAGTTACCGATTATTATAATCCAGAACATGCCGAAAATGCAAAACTTAAAATTGGAGATATCATCACACATATAAACGGAAAATACGTAACAACGATAATTGACAGTTTACGAATTTACTATCCAACATCAAACGAAGCTTCTTTTTTAAGAAATGTTTCTATTGATTTATTACGTTCGACAGATTCAGAATTGGAACTGAAATACAAATCAAACAATCAAGTAAAAAATCATACAATACCTTTATTTAAAAGAGATGATTTAAATATGTACCACGGGTATAAAATAGATAAAGATGCAAAATCATATAAAATTTTGGAAGGTAATATTGGTTATGTTAGTTTGGCAAATATTAAAGACGATGAAATTCCTTTAATAAAGTCGGACTTCATAAACACCAAAGGAATCATTATTGACATTCGAAATTATCCAAATACATTTGTACCTTTTCAACTTGGTTCTTATTTTGTAACTGAACCCACACCATTTGTTAAGTTCACTTACGGAAGTATGAATAATCCAGGAGAATTTACTTTTGGAGATGGTCCGTTAATTGAAAGTGACGGAAATAAGTATAAAGGAAAATTAGTAATTTTAGTTAATGAGAATTCTCAAAGTTCTTCAGAATATACTGCAATGGCTTTTAAAGCGGTGAAAGACGCAAAGATTATTGGAAGTACAACTGCAGGAGCAGACGGAAATGTTTCTCGTATAAATTTACCTGGTGGTCTTGGAACAATGATTTCTGGAATTGGAGTGTATTATCCTGACGGAAAAGAAACGCAACGAGTGGGTATCGTTCCGGATATTTTTATTCAACCAACCATCGAAGGAATTAAATCAGGAAAAGATGAGGTTCTTTTAAAAGCAATCGAAGTTATTAATAATTAAAAATCATAATGAAAGCAATTTATCTTTTTACAGGTTCTGACGGGCATTCGCATTTTAAAACGGGGTCTATTATCAATCAATCTTTAGTAAAAACAATTTCAATTCAATTTAAAGAAACTCCTGCTTTTTCAACTTATGATTGGCATAATGCTCCGGTTTTACAATATGTGATAACATTGAAAGGAAAGCTTGAATTTAAAATGCACGATAATTCGACTTTCGTTATTGAACCTGGAGATGTATTAATTGCCAATGATTTAACCGGAAGTGGGCATCAATGGAAATTAATTGACGAAAATCCGTGGCAGCGTGCTTATTGCATTTTTGCCGAACCTTTAGATATTGATAAGATTTTTAAAGAAGATGAATAAAATAAAAGTCCGATAGCAATTACTATCGGACTTTTTATATGAAACTTATAATTATTTAATTTTAAAATTATAACCAACACTGAAAGTAATTGGAATTAAAGAATTTTGCATATCAATATATGGACTGTTTTTAACCATATCATAATGGTCAGTAAATTCTTTAGAACGAATTGGGAAATATAATCCGAAATTCAATTTTCCTTTGTCGTTAAATTTCACATTCCCGCTTACACCGAATGAAGGTCCATTTGAAACTTTGTCTAAATGAGGTGCCCCTTCAACTCGTAAAGCTGCATTATAACCATACATCGCTGTTGGACCAAGCGTAACTTTTTTACTTATTTTGATGTTGTAAGTCGCACCAACATTCCAACCTAAATTTACTAGATTATAACCCAAACCACCAAATAAACTAACTTGGTCAATGGGTTTATATTCAATTTTTGCACCTATTCCTCCGTAATCTAATCCAAAACCAGGACCAACATAAATTTCATTTTTAATATTTTCAGAATTTTCTTGTGCATAAATCGAGCTACCTAATAACAAGATAGAAGTGTAAATAAATAATCTTTTCATTTTTTTTGTCTATATAAATTAGATTTCTACTTTTAAAGCAAAATAAATTTTCTCGTCTTTTTTGATGTACAAATAAATCGAATTTTCAATAATTTCCGAGATTTCAATCGAAACTTCATCTTCGTAATTCAATTCATTTAAATAATTTAAATCTAGTACTTTAATAGCGTTGTTTTCTAATATTTCTACAGGAATATAATCCAAACACCATTCTAAATATTTTACATTATTAACATGTTTTACAATGTCTAAATCAGAATATTTGACTTTATAATCTGTAATTTTTTTAGTTTCGATTTTTAAATCAACGCGGTCGTAATCTTTTTCAGTTGCTTTTAAATCAGGATGTTTGGTTAAATGGTCGTGATTAATTGCAATTCCTTCCGGACGTTTTCTTTCTGTATTTAAAACCACCCATAAACTCGAAGCTCCGGCAATTGCTTTTCCGTTTTGAATCATTTGAATATTACGAACCGAACGAACGCCGTCTAAACTTTCAATCCAAGTTTTAACCTCAACTTCTTCATGCCATAAAGGTAAATGTTCAACTTCTAATCGCATTCTACTTAAAACCCAAGCTTGATTACTTTCTTGCATTTCAAAATAACTCATTCCACCTAAATCAGAATGTTTTGCAGCAGTTAATTGAAAAAGATTACTTAATTCGGTATATCTTAAACGAGAGTTTGAGCTACATTGCGAAATGAAAATTTCCCAATTTTTGGTGTAAATCGATTGAAATTTGGGTGATATGGGCATTATTTTAATTGATTTTGTATGTATGTAATGATTTCAGAAACATTGGTTTTATAATCAAACCACTTTGTTGATTCGTTTCTAGTAAACCAAGTCATTTGTCGTTTTGCAAATCTACGGGTATTTTTTTTGATTTCTTCTATCGCAAAGTCAAATTCAATTTCACCATCAAAAAACGAGAAAATTTCACGATAACCAACCGTTTGTAAAGCATTTAGATTTTTATGTTCATACAAAGTTTCAACTTCTTTAAGTAAACCGTTTTGTAACATAAGGTCAACGCGTTTGTTGATGCGTTCGTACATTTCTTCTCTATCAGCTTTTAAACCAATTAAAATAGGAGTGAAGTTTCTCTTTCCTTCGTTTTTATTTAAGAAAGAAGAATAGGCTTTTCCGCTTGACATCGAAACACCAACAAAACGTTTCATTCGTTGTTGATTTATTAAAGTTTGCGGATTTTCTTCGTTTAATTTCTGATAATATTCAGGGTCAAATTTTTTCAATTGATTTTGTAAATATTCAATTCCAAATTCGTCATATTTCTGTTCGATTTCTTTACAGATATTTTCATCAACATCCGGAAAAGAATCAAAACCTTTCAGAATAGCATCAACATACAAACCAGAACCCCCAACAACAACTTGGATGTTGTTTTGTTCAAATAAAGTATCTAAATGTGGTAAAACTTCGCGTTCGTAATCGCCAACATTATAATTTTCGTGAATGGATTTGTTTTGAATAAAATGATGTTTTACCGCCGCTAATTCTTTTGAGTTTGGAACAGCTGTACCAATTTCCATCTCTTTAAAAAACTGACGGCTGTCACAAGAAGTAATTTCTGTATTAAAATATTGAGCTAATTCTATAGCTAATGCGGTCTTTCCGATTGCTGTTGGTCCAACAACAAGTATTAAATAATTTTTATTCATTTTCTATTTTAGTTCCACAATTCGGACAAAAATTAGCGTCTTCATCGTAAATAAAACTTGTACAGTTTTTACAAATTCTTTTCTTTTCTAATTCGGGATTTTGAGAGGTTGCTTTTGCATATTCTGCAGTAACAATTCCCGTCGGAACAGCAATGATTCCGTAACCCATAATCATAATCATCGAAGCAATAAATTGTCCTAAAGGAGTTGTTGGTGCAACATCGCCATAACCAACCGTTGTTAAAGTTACAATACACCAATAAATACTTGTTGGAATGTCCTTAAAACCGTTATGACGACCTTCAATCATAAACATCACGGTTCCTAAAACGATAGAAACGACAACAATGAAATAAATAAAGACAATAATTTTATTTTTACTTGCAATTAAAGCTTCTTTAAGATGGGATTGTTGCCCAATGATTGGCATTAAATTTAAAATTCCAAATAAACGTAAAAGTCTTAAAGCTCTAAAAGCAGCTAAAAAAGATGTGCTTGGAATAAAAAATGATAAATACATCGGTAAAGTTGCTATTAAATCTATGATTCCGTAGAAACTAAAAATGTATTTTAAAGGTTTTTTATTTGAAATAATCCGAAGAATATATTCAATGGTAAAAAAAATGGTAATAATCCATTCACAAACAAAAAAAAACTCGTGATATTTTTGACCAATGCCTTCCATTGAGTCAAACATCACTAAAAATACACTTAACAAAATGACACCTAATAACGATAAATCAAACAAACGACCTAAAAAGGTATTTGCACCATAGATGATGATGTAGATTTCTTGCCTAAGAATTTCGTATTTTGTTTTAATTTTTTTCATTTTAGAAAGAGATTATTTTGTAATCACTTTTCTTATAAAGATAATATTTTATTATGTTTTTTGAATCTTTTGTGTTTGGCATTACTACTAAAATGTTTTTCAGTACTTCTGGATTTAAAATTTGGTAATTCAAATCGTAAAAACAATAGCCTTTAAAAGCACCATCTTCAATAAGCAAAGCACTTTTTTCTGAAACATTTCGACCTTTCATTGAAATAATCATGTTTTTAAACGAATGTTCTACTTCATTAAAATGCGTCAAAAATGCTTTGTTGTAATCTTCTAAAGAAATATCAGAATTTATTTTTTCGGCAAGAATTTCATTTGCTTTTAGTGTGTAAACGATTGCTTCTTGTTGATTTTTAAAAACGTATACATCTTTTTTTCTTCCGTCGATTTTACGAACTTCTAATTGATATTTTCCCTTATTATCTTTATCGATATAAACACCAAATAAAAATGCCGATTTACGTTGAACTTTATTTAAAGTTGGTTTGTTATGAATAATTTCTTCACGTTCTTTAAGCAAAGCAATCAATTCGTTCCCAGTTTCTTCAAAAGTTACCGTAAAAACATCGTGTTGAATACGTTTCGCAATTTTAGAATCGCCAGTAAAATATTGACTTATTTTTTTTCTGATGTTATTACTTTTACCAATTAAAATAATATCACCTTTTTCGTTATGTATGTAAAAAATACCAACTGTTGTAGGTAAATTTTCTAAAATATCAAACAACTTAGGTGAAATTCCATTACTAATTTCATTTTTGATTAATGTTTTTAGAATGGTTTTTTCAGTGTCTTTAGAAAGTAAAAGTTTAAAAAGTTTAAGTGTTGCCATTGCATCTCCACTTGCACGATGACGGTCAGCAATCGGGATTCCTAATGAACGTACTAATTTTCCTAAACTATATGTTTTAACTTCAGGCAAAAGTTGCTTAGAAAGTTCAACGGTACAAAGCGTCTGTTTGACATAATCATATCCTAAACGCTTAAATTCCATTTTTAGAACACGATAATCAAATGCCGCATTATGCGCAACAATGATGCAATCTTTAGTGATTTCGATAATACGTTTAGCTATTTGGTAGAACTTAGGCGCCGTACGAAGCATCGCATTATTAATCCCGGTAAGTTTTACAACAAAAGGTTGAATGGGAATTTCAGGATTCACTAAACTTATAAATTGGTCAACCAATTCAACACCATCAAATTTATAGATGGCAATTTCAGTAATTCCTTCTGCATTAAACTGACCTCCAGTTGTTTCGATGTCTATAATTGCGTACACTTTTTTAAATAAATTATCTTGTTCCAAAAATGCTACTTCCGATACGAACCATTGTACTTCCGCATTCGATAGCAAGTTTATAATCTCCGCTCATTCCCATCGATAAAATTTCGAATGAGCAATTTGTAAGTTGGTAAGGTTTTACATAATCGAAAATGTTTTTCAAATTAGTAAATTCGTTTTTTACAGTTTGTGTATCATCTGTAAAAGAAGCCATTCCCATCAATCCAACAACTTTTATATTTTGTAGGTTTTTAAAAGTATCTGAATGAATTATTTCTAAAACTTCAGCTTCATTTAAACCAAACTTAGTTTCTTCTTTTGCGATGTAAACTTGCAATAAACAATTGATAATTCGATTGTGTTTTTTTGCTTGCTTATCAATTTCGACCAATAATTTTAAGCTGTCAACACCGTGAATTAAATGCACAAACGGAGCCATGTACTTTACTTTGTTCGTTTGTACGTGACCAATCATGTGCCATTGAATATCATCAGGTAATTTTTCTGATTTCTCAGTCATTTCTTGAATTTTATTCTCACCAAAAATACGTTGACCAGCATCGTAAGCTTGTTGTAAATCAGCTACAGGTTTTGTTTTAGAAACTGCAACTAAGGTAACGTTTTCTGGAATTGATTTTTTTATTTCAAGTAAATTTGTTTTTATTGACATTTTAAAAATATTAAAGTTCGTAAATAATTAAACCATTTCTAAATTTAGGTTCAATATAAGTACTTTTTGGAGGCATAGTTAAATCGTTATCGGCTAAATATTTAATTTCTTCGATTGAAGCCGGATATAAATTAAAACCAATTTTGTACGCTCCGTTATCAATTTTATCAATCATTTCCAACAAACTTTTGTTTCCTGGAATATAATCGATGCGGCTATCGGTACGTAAATCTTCAATTCCTAAAATCGGATTTAAGATTTTATCATACAACAATTGCGCGTCTAAAGTTTCTAATTTATTTTCTGATGTTGGAATATCTTTGAGTTGTAACGAATAGAAATTGCCCTCTAAGTACATGCCAAATTCAAATTTTTGAGTTGGTTTCCAAATTTGTTCGTTGCGTTTTATGACAACGAAATCTTTATCTAACAAACTTAAAAAATCAGTTACCGAATGGTTATTTAAATCGTGAACCAAACGGTTGTATTCGTTTATTTTGATGTTGTTTTCTGAAATCAAAAAACTCATAAAATAATCTAATTTAGAATTATTAGCATCTTTATTTTCTTGATGTAATAAATGTGCCGATGCCGAACGATGATGTCCGTCTGCGATATATAAATTATCGAATGAATTGAAAATATTGGTAATAAATTCAATTTCTTTTTCAGAATCTATGCTCCAAAGTGTATGCTTTTCTCTGTTTGTGGTCGAAAAATCATACAGTGGTGCCATTTTTTGTTTGTCAGAAATCCATTGTTGAAGTGCATCATTTTCTGGATACATCATCAAAACGGGTTCTGTGTTAAACTGGGTGATTTTAAAATAATCTTTTAGCGTATCAACACGATATGCTAACGTATTTTCGTGCTTTTTAATTTTGTTCTCTTGATAATCAGTAACCGATGTTCCGGCCATAATTCCAAGAAAGGTGTTTTTTTTAGTTTCTATTTTATACAAATACATGGCAGATTTATCTTGCTTAACAAGAATACCATCGCGTTTAAAATCGTTGTATTTGTTAGCAACCATTTTAAAACGTTCGTTAATACCAATTTTTTGTTGATTGATATACGCCGGACTCATGATGTGTAGAAAAGAAAACGGATTAAAATCTAACCAAGAAGCAAGTTCTGCCGCACTATATTCGTCATACGAACGTGTGGTTACCAAAGCAACTTTATCTGCTGTTGGAAGCACTGCTTTAAAAGGAATTATTTTTGCCATATTTCAAATTTATATAAAATAGAAAGACAATTGAAGAAACTTCAATCGTCTTTTACTAAATTTCTTAAGTTTATAATTAAGAAAACATTTTAGCCACTTTTTCGGCTTTTTTGCTTTCAGAATAATCGTAGAAACCTTCACCAGATTTAACACCTAATTTTCCTGCCATAACCATATTTACTAATAACGGACATGGTGCATATTTAGGATTTTTGAATCCGTCGTACATTACGTTTAAGATAGATAAACAAACATCTAAACCAATAAAATCGGCTAATTGTAATGGTCCCATCGGATGTGCCATTCCTAATTTCATTACCGTGTCAATTTCTTGAACTCCAGCAACATCGTTGTATAAGGTTTCGATAGATTCGTTAATCATTGGCATTAAAATACGGTTTGCCACGAATCCTGGATAATCGTTAACTTCTGTTGGCGTTTTTCCTAATTTAACAGATAAATCCATGATGGTTTTAGTAACCTCGTCTGAAGTGTTGTAACCACGAATGATTTCAACTAATTTCATAATCGGCACCGGATTCATAAAATGCATTCCTATTACACGCTCTGGATTTTTAACCACAGAAGCAATTTGTGTGATAGAAATAGATGATGTATTTGAGGCTAAGATTACGTTTTCGTTACAAACTTCACTTAACTCTTTAAAAATATTTAATTTTAAATTTACGTTTTCTGTAGCTGCTTCAACCACTAAATCAGCATTTACAACTCCGTCTTTAACGTCTGTGTACGTGATGATGTTTTCGATAGTTGCTTTTTTGTCAGCTTCTGTAATTGAACCTTTAGCAATCATACGGTCTAAATTAGAAATGATGGTATTCATTCCTCTTTCAATTGATTTTTCGCTAATGTCAATTAAACAAACTGTAAATCCTTTTTGAGCAAAAGTATGAGCAATTCCGTTACCCATAGTTCCAGCTCCAATAACTGCAATATTTTTCATTATTTGGTTTTTATTATAGAATAGATTGCGAATATAAGTTATTTCGATTAATTTTTAAAACAATCGATAATTCGATATGCAATTCGTAAAGCTTCTGTTCCGTCTTCTAAAGTGACAATCGGTGTTGTATTATTGCTAATCGCA